>NZ_JBFUHK010000022.1:0-68516 GCF_056402435.1 Rahnella sp. P4_A8
CTGATTGAAGACATCACCCCGGAAATCGTCGATAAAGTTTATAATATCAACGTGAAAGGTGTCATTTGGGGCATTCAGGCGGCGGTCAAAGCGTTCAAGTCACAAGGGCATGGCGGCAAAATTATTAATGCGTCATCACAGGCCGGGCATGTGGGTAACCCTGAACTGGCGATCTACAGTTCGAGTAAATTTGCGGTGCGCGGGCTGACACAAACTGCAGCGCGTGACCTGGCCTCGCTGGGTATTACTGTCAATGCCTACTGTCCTGGGATTGTGAAAACGCCGATGTGGGAAGAAATAGACCGTCAGGTGTCAGCGGCAGCCGGAAAACCGGCGGGCTATGGTACACAAGAATTCGCCAAGAATATTACGCTGAAACGCCTTTCTGAGCCGGAAGATGTCGCGGCTTGCGTTTCTTATCTGGCCGGGCCGGATTCTGATTACATGACGGGTCAGGCTTTGCTGATCGACGGCGGTATGGTGTTCAACTGATCCCCTTTCCCGCCCGTCAGGCCTCTCATAACGAGGGGCTTTTTTGTTTCTCTTTTCTACCTGATCACTGCGTGGCCAGCGGAATATAGTATTCGCAGGTCACGCCTTTAAGCGCAGATTCACGCGAGTACTTCTCCAGGTCCGGTTGCATAATAAATTCAAGACCCAGCGTAGGCAAAAACACAGAATACAGATAAAGAATAAAATCGTTCAACCGGCTAAGATCGTACGGATAGTTGATCTTCAGATAACGGCTGGCCGGAACCAGGATGTTGTGGCTGTCGCTGGTGTGTACCTGATGTGCCACGGTGTAATCCATCTGCAACGCATTCGCCACTTCATCATTCGTATCAGGCCGGCAGTCCGACAATCCCCAGACCGGTGCCTGTAGAGATTCCGGTGTTTCCAGATAACGCAGCAACTCCGCGCGGTGAACGTGATTCTTACTGTTGAATAAGGCTTCAATGGGGTAAGAATGCGAGATCGTCTCCCCTTCAAACGCCATCACCGGTAACTCTACGATTTCATATTCCGGCTGCGGAAACTCATCGACGGTAAGCGGCGCGGTGATCCCGTTCATGGTCCATGATGCATTGCGGCGATACGTACCGGGAGTTTCGGCGAAATTCTTCTTGAACGATCGGGTGAACGTTTGCTGCGAATCGTACGAGTAGTACAACGAAATATCGAGGATGGGCATATTGGTCAGACGCAACGCGATAGCAGCCATCGTGAGACGGCGGTCACGAATGTATTTACCTAGTGCGTAACCCGTTTTACTTTTAAACAAACGCTGAAGATACCATGGTGAATAGCCGGTTTTTTTTGAGGCTTTTTCCATGGTCAGACGATCACTTAAGTTGACTTCGATCCAGTCGAGTAACTCTTTGATCAAATCATCATGAAAATCAGGTTTTTGTTCGCTCTGCAAAATGAACTCCCTGTGCTGCAATAAAGTCGCGTGATTAGGACGCGACAGATTTTGAAATCATATGCACTACAATGGCATCCGCGCTCTGGCTAACGTTTTTTAAACATCAGAGGTTTCCTCACATACCGTTCGGCAGGCGTAAAGCTCATTTTCGATGGCGCGGTTAAGATTGTATTCTGCACAGCCTGCGCTCAGCCCGAGCGTTTCCAGGCGTGACATGGCATCCATGCTGCTTTACACAGATAAGCCACAGGAGTAACCGAAGAAAAGTAGATAGCTGAGGATAATGCCAAGACTTGAACGGATGTTCAAGTTATTTGAGAACGCTCATTCACCTGTGAATTTATATAGGTAAATGACTTGCAATCTCCTGTAAAAGCATACCCGCCGAGGCAGGCAGAAAAGTGAATATGAGAAATATTATCTGGCGGAACAGGTAAAACTGGAGGCCATTTTCGTGTCACCCTGTCCGTTGTATCGTGGGAATAACGGATAATCACACAACGGCATTTCGCGCCCGGCAGTTGCTTTGTTTGTATCAATCATCACTTGCTGACCCGGATCTATCCCATGAACAACCCATTTATCCAGGGCTCCTAATGAATCCCAACTCACCCGATATGCCCCGCTGCTGTGCGTGAAACCCGGTGCCAGGTAGAAACGGGCAAACTGATGAAGTTCTTGCTCACCAAATTCAGCTTTCAGCTTCTCGTAATACGCTACGGTGTTTCCCGGCGGAACAGCCATATCCGCCGTGCCATGCATCAGTAAAAGTTTGCCTCCATGCTGCACAAAAGTGTGAATATCGGCACTATCATTATCGATTTGTGCCGCCAGTTCTTTCAGCCTCGTCTCATGGGCTGCGGGATTAAACTGAAGAGAGTCGTAATTTGCATCTCGCATCACTTCGTAGCGGACAGCTTGATCGCCCATCATGTAAGGGAATGAAATAATGATATTACTGGCTTCTGGTTTTGGCTTGTTTGCACCGGAACCAAAAACACTGACCAACGCAGAAGCGTCTGCACCACGTAAAATTGGCCATGGGGCAAAGTGATCGCCAGTTAGCAGGTTGACACCCAGAGGCACCGGTTTATTAAGCATCTGGACCAGCGCGATTTGCGTATCTGAAAGGCAGTTGGCGCCCATATCTTTCCCATCCGGGCAGCGCAGATGAGCCAGTTTAAATGTCGAACTGCAGGCATCCGGATTGGCGACTACACCATCAGCCAGACCATCCAGTTTGTCACAGGCACCGGTAACGGCATTGGCAATCAGTGCGGCTTTGGCCGGCGAAATCCACGCGCCCGGCGTGTTGTAGATTGCCTTCCCGATACTGATCCCGGCCATGTGCAGTTCAACGACGTTATACACCGGATGAATGGCAATCGCGCCGTCATAGTCAAGCGGGAAACGCTGGATCGCCGCAAGCGCTTCGTGGCCGCCTTGCGAATTACCCTGAAAATACATGTGAGCAGGTTTTCGACCATAAGCCTGTTGGATCAAGGCAACGGCCACATCGTGTGTTTTCTTGATTTGCGCACCGGCAAAGTTATCCCAGGCTTCCCCGTTAAGGGTAAAGGAAGCATCGGATACTCCGCCCTGATGGCCTGAATCACTGCCAAACGTGGCATAACCTTGCTTTATTGCGCCAGGTGTTGCTGCCGGCGCCAGACGTGCTGTATCAGCGTCTTTAATCGCGCCGTCAAAACCACTGCCACCCAGTTGCAGGGCTTTACCATTCCAGTCAAGTGGCAGGTAAAGCTGAAAATTAATATCGGGCGCGTTGAGATCGACGGGCCTGATCTGCCCTTCAATCTTGCAATGTTGATTACCCGGATGGCCCGCCATTGCCACTGTGGTGACCCGCGCCCCCCTTGTCGGAAGCCCGATTGCGTCTGCATTGATATGCACATTTTTTAAGGCGACGCACTGTGCTTCGGTGAGGCCTTTTTCAGGGGCAGCTAAAACAGTAGCGGTGAACAGCATAAGCAAGCAGAGGCAGAAGGGAGCTTTCATCAGACAACGTTCATTCCGGCGGCTAAGTAGCGGCAGTTTGTCATTAAATGACCTGTGAAAGAAGCCTTTTGACTATTGAGTGTTTAAAAAAATGGTCACATTATGCATTAATTATATATCTGATGAATATTAATCTCTCGGAAAATTACCGACATCATTAAGTTTATAAACATATTAATAATGAATATCTTAAAATAAAGCAAGGCAGGGTAATATTAAAAATGCGCAGTGATGGGTATTTATTTGCCTGTTATTGATGTTAAGCGTATATTCGCGTTTGCCTGAATTTAAAATGACGGCCTATATACATAATCATCTATTTTAAAAAGGAATTTATATGAAAAACTTATTTAAGTTAGCTCTCCTCGCTGCGGTAGTTACGACACTTTCAGGCTGTACCGGTAGCGTTTTTAATAAAGAGAAAAATTGTGACTATACTTATTTGCTGCACCCTGCGATTTCAATTTCTAAAATGATCGGGGGTTGTGGTCCGGCAGAGAAATAAGTAGCGGGTTTTGTCATGCCGGACCTTTGTGTCCGGCATTTGCTATTCTGCAACGCCTGAATTCATAATTTTTACCGTTCCCCCCTTTTTTCATTACCAAGCCATAAGATCATACGAGCCCAATTTTAGTTACAACATACATATGCCAGATAAATCAAAAACACCAAAAACTTAACCAAAAGTGTCTTCTGTATTTCTTCAGGACGAACGTGTCTTAGATTTATTGACCAGCCTCCATCAGCACGGATAAAAAAATGGCCGCATAAGCGACCATTAACCTCTTTCAGAAATAGAGAATTTACCGCTTACGCCACAGTGTAACTTCCGCTACGGTATGCTGGAATTTCCTCGCCGTTTCACGGATCACAAACGGAACATCTGTCGGTTTCCTAACCTCTTCAAATTCATTCGCCAGCAAACGTTTCAAAGCCTGATGCGTCGTAACAGCTTCACCATTTTCCCGGAACCCGCCCAGCCAGTGCTCTTTCGGTGTAAACTCTTCGAGCCAGGTGTAAGGTGAAGAAAGCATGAGTAAGCCGCCAGAACGAATCATTGGCGTAATATCTGTCAGAAAACGTGCAGGTTCACGCAGTCGATCCAGCAAATTAGCCGCCAGGACCAGATCGTATAATTCCGCCTGCGGCTTCAGATTACAGGCATCACCCTGCACAAAATTCACCMGCACTGTCTGCTCTGCTGAGATATTGACATCAGCGAGCGAAGCCTGGCAATAATCCACCAGTTCTCCCTGCTCCGGGATTACATACCGACRGGCTTCACCGCGTGCCAGAGCCAGAGCGACATCAATAAATCGCGCGGAATAATCCATTCCAACCACAGAGTCGAAATGACGCGCAAGTTCAAAACTGGCACGCCCCGTAGCACACCCGATATCCAGCGCCCTGCCACGATTAACTGTATTTTCAACTGCAATATCAACCAGTTGAACCGCATAATTCGTTACGTCGAAATGACGCGGACCGTACTGGAAATCAAGATACTGCGCCACCAGCCCGTCAGTTTCATAAGGATTCACTTTCACCACTTCCTGATGGCTGGAAATCACATAGCGGAAACCGGCATGCTGGAAAAAGTGGCGACGGAAAGCATAACGCGAAGATTTTAGCGCTTCATTGCCCGTTGAAATCCAGCTTCCGCCTTTGATCATGGAATGTTTACCATCGAATGTTGGCGTCGAAAAATCATCATATAAAGGATGAACACGAAAGCCGTCAAATCCACTGATCGGCGTAGACGCCCATTGCCAGACATTCCCCACAACATCATAAAAATCACCTTGTTCGAAATGATCAACCGGACAGGATGATGCCCACCATGCGAGGTTGATATTTCCCGGTGCTGTTTCCCAGTCTGGCTGATCACCCTGCACCTGATTACGCAGAATCATCCATTCAGCTTCGGTCGGCAACTGTACTGATTCACCGGTCTGCGCCGCTTTCCAGCGACAGAATGCTGCCGCTTCCAGTTGATTAACTTCAGCAGGCCAGTCCCATGGCATCGGTACTTCTTCAGTCATCAGGCGAAGTTTCAGCCGTTCAGGTTCGCGGGGCGAACCCACCCAGAAAGTGGGCATTTCAGCCCGCGCAAAATCCCGCCAGCCAAGCCCTTCCTCATCCCACCACTGGGCATCGTGATAGCCGTCCGCCTGTATAAAAGTATAAAATTCAGCGTTACTGACCAGCATCTTACTGGCACTAAATGCCTGAATTTTCTGTTGAGATGTGCCGTATTCGTTATCCCAGCCGTAGGTATCATCCTGCTTACCCAACGTGACAATGTCACCTTTCACCGCCAGCATAGTGTTATCAGGTACGCTGTTGCGGTCATGACGGGCGATTCCACACACAGGCCAGTGAGATTGTGGCTTAACCCATTCCACCGGCAACTGACGGATCAATACACTGGATGTTTCCAGATGAATGCGCTCATGTTCAATGCCCATCAGAATCACCCAGGCAGGGCTGTCCCATCCGATGGGTAAACTCAGCGCCATGGTGTCAATAATACCGAGCACTTCTTCACGTACTTTGTCGCGGTATTGACGCAAGTTAACAACAGATGGCCAGTTATAGTTCTGATCGTCGAGATCATCCCAGCTCATTTCATCCACACCGATCGCCAGCATCGCTTCGATGTGTGAATCAACACGTTGAGGAATCAGCCCTGCAGCCATCAGCTTATTAATATAAAAAGTGGCGGTATGACCGAAATAAAAAATCAGCGGGTGGCGAAGCGAAATTGCCTTATTGAAATAGGCTCTTTCATCCGCGAGACAATCAAACAGGCTCTCGTACAGCTCCCAGGTTTGAATGAAATAATCGCGAATTTCCTGACGTTTTTCTTCCGCTGTTCCGGTGCTTAGCAAAATGGTCTGCGTCGGTTCTGGCAACCCGATAGCCTTGTTTTGTGTTGAAAGCATTATTAGTCCTCTGTCTTCTTGCGTTGCCAAATCAATACACAATTGTAGCAGGTCACATCTTTGGCTTATTCCCGGTCTGGTTTTTACCGGCTTTATATTCTCAATCGTCAGACATTAACATAACCTTAAAATCGGGCCTATGCTCGCTATCTCTCCATAAACAACAGCGAACTTTCACGAACATGCAGAGATTCGCCCTCAAAATGATGACGTAAATCGTAGTAATCTGGTGCATCAATGATGCCCTGAATATTGTCAGAAAATGCTTCCAGCGCCTGTTTCATCTGCGGCAGATAATCGTGAGTGTCATAAACACGGTCGATCCCTTCAAGCGAATGATTCATAATTTTGCGCGCAACATCATTCGGCACATTCAGGGAGGATAACTTGGAACGCGCCGTACGGCGTAAATCGCGGGTGGTAAAAGCATCAATCCCCGGCCCCCGTTCCGCGCGTAGCAGGCGGCGTATAACCTGTGTCACCGCACCGCGTGATAACGGCCTTTGTGCATCGAGCGGTGAAGGCACCAGCCAGGGACTGTGTTTCGGACTGGCTGATAGAAGAGCATTGATGCAGGTGATCATTAATGGCGTCAGCGGCAGGCTGTGATCACGGGCCGATTTATTTCGCGTACCCTGTCGCCAGATGCCGATCTGCAAATGAAACTCATCTTTTCTGGCGCGCACCACTTCATCTGGTCGTCGTGCAGTCAGCAGGCACAACCGCAATGCCCAGCGACATTGTTCAGAAATATCCCATAAATCAAGGCCATGCCAGAAAACCCAGATTTCAGCATCGGTTAACGTTCGTTCGCGTGGCGGGGTATTCCGACCGCCGACGTCGCGGCGCTTCATGGTACTTAGTGGCGAATGTGCCAGATATCCCTGGGTTTCTGCCCAGCCAAAAAATTGCTTACAAAGCGCGAATACCCGTTTTGCTTCTGAAACTTTCCCGTCCGCCAGCAGTACATTAAACAAACGGTTCAGTCGTAAACGGGTGATTTTATTCAGAGGCACTTCGCCGATCACTGGCAACACATGTTTCATCAGGGATGAAACAGCAATTTCTGGCCGACGTCGTGTCAGGATCAGTGAAAGCCGGATCCAGATATTGATCACCTGCCCGACCGTCGCATTGCCCTCCTCATCAAAATCATCCAGTTTGGCAAGCGGTGTCATTTTCACATTCTGCAGATAAGCCAAAACATGCTGACCAACATTTCCGGCAGCAAAATCTCCTTCGACTATTGTTACGGATCCGATCTTACTCATCTGCCCAATTCACCTCAAAAATCACAGGCCGGAGTTATAACAAGCCTGAGGATCTTAGGCAAAAGGTTTATGACTCCAGACCTATTAAGTCTGGAGTCACACAGATCACTAATAACGAAAAATAGAGCGATTATGAAGGGGAATTATGGTGAGCCAGCCGTTGTGTGTTGTTCATAAAATCGACAGACATAATGATATAACGCATATTTTTTACTCATATCTTCGTTATACGTTATGGATTGGCGAAAAAATCGACGTTTTCACCCGTATGCATTCGCCCTAATAACGATTGTCGTCATAAATAACGTCATGTTTCCCTAAAGAAAATTTTGCTTATGCCGAAATGTTAATAGTTAAGGATCCTTAATCTCACTTAAACCGCAGTCTGGCCATGGAAATGTCACTATGCGCAATAATCAGCCAATATCACAACGGGAATATCAATACCCTGACGACGCAACATTGATGTCAACGACAGATGCCGAAAGCCGTATTACCTACGCCAACGATGCATTTATAGAAGTTAGCGGTTTTGCCAGTGAAGATATTATCGGGCAGCCTCACAATGTTGTGCGCGCCTCCTTCGGCATTCAAAGATATGTGGGCTACATTACAACAGGGTTTCCCCTGGACAGCACTGGTGAAAAACCGCCGCAGCAATGGCGATCATTATTGGGTTCGTGCCAACGTCGTACCGATCATTCGTGGTGGTAAAACCAAAGGTTACCTTTCTGTCCGCACCAAACCGACTACTGCAGAGATTAATGCGACCCAGGCGCTTTATGACAAAATGAATCGCGGCGAACTGAACAACCGCCGCTTGCATCGGGGGTTGTTGATCCGTACCGGCATTACCCGCAGTTTTTCTATTTTAAAAACACTTTCTGTGCGCTGGCGGATCCGCAGCGGTTTGCTGGTTTTACTCGTCCTTAACTCACTCGTCATTTCTGCGCTGACTACCCTGCCCGTGATACAGATGAATACCGCATTGGCACTCAATGCATTTTTCATTCTGTTGCTGAATTTCTGGATGGAATGGCAGATTACCCGCCCGGTCGAACAGCTTTGCAGTCAGACCTTGCGTGTTGCCAGCGGCGCGAGTCATACGATCACGCCAATGGAGCGGGTCGATGAAATTGGTATGACGTTACGATCTGTTGGCCAGCTCGGATTGATTTGCCGTTGGATGGTGGATGATGTCAACGACCAGGCGCACAAAGTCCGCACGGCCAGTGAGTCACTGGCGAATGGTAATGAAGCCCTGAGTCAACGTACTGAACAAACTGCCGCTAACGTTGGACAAACTGCTGCAGCAATGAATGAGATGAGCACGACAGTTGAAAGCAACACACAGACGGCAGCCGAAGCCGACAAACTTTCACTGATAGCAAGTGCGGCGGCAGAAAAAGGCAGCAATGCTATGCAGGAAGTTGTCGGCACTATGCAGGAAATCACCGGCAGTTCGCGACAAATTGCCACCATCACCAATGTTATTGATGGCATCGCTTTCCAGACGAACATTCTGGCGCTCAATGCCGCTGTTGAAGCGGCTCGCGCGGGTGAACAAGGCAAAGGCTTCGCCGTGGTTGCCGGAGAAGTGCGCAGCCTGGCGCAACGAAGTGCCAGCGCAGCCAGCGAAATCAAACGCCTGATCGACAGCAGTGTGGAAACGGTAGTGTCGGGATCGAAGCAGGTTGATCAGGCAGGGAAAACGATGGCCGACATCGTCTCTCAGGTGCGAAATGTGACGTCACTGATCGGGCAAATCCGAAGTGCCACTGGCGAACAAAATCAGGGATTACTGGATATTGCTAAAGCCATTGAAGAACTGGACCGCATCACACATCAAAATTCAATTCAGGTTCAGGAAGGTGCCAATGCTTCTTCAGGTCTGAAGCAACAGGCCGACCGTCTGGTTGAAGCCGTGGGGGTGTTCCGGTAACGTTATTGAGTAAAATAGAGGCGGCTAATCACCGCATCTATTTCAATAAGCTATGTCATTACAACGATCTGATTACACTGTTGCCAATCTGAAAGCTGATACTGAGCGGGTCAGATGAAGAACCTGTTCTTCCAGCGAGGCCGCTGCGGCAGCTGATTCCTGAACCAGCGCTGCGTTTTGTTGCGTCACGCCATCAATTTCTGTCACCGCCTGTTCAATCTGGCTAATCCCGCGGCTTTGTTCATCAGAGGCTATCGAGATATGTTCCATTAATATATTAATCTGAGTGACAGAGGAAATGATCGCTGAAATGGAATCGCCGGTGCGCGAGACCTCATCCGAACCTTCGCGAATATTCGCCACCGATTCAGAAATCAGACTTTCGATTTCTTTTGCTGCCATGGCGCTGCGCTGCGCCAGACTGCGCACTTCACTGGCCACCACTGCAAATCCACGCCCCTGCTCACCCGCGCGTGCCGCTTCAACAGCGGCATTGAGCGCCAGAATGTTTGTCTGGAAAGCGATACTATTGATCACACCTGTAATATCTTCGATTTTTTTCGAACTGCTGTTAATACGCCCCATCGTACCAATCACGTCCTGAGCGACTTTCTCGCCAGCGCGCCGGTCAGTATGAGCAGCAGCCCGGTGATGGGGCGCCAGACCGTCGATGTGAACTGTCAGGTTTTGCTGAAACTGAAAACTGAAAATCCGGATGAAGCCCGTGAATGGCTTCCGGGTGGCCAGCTTTACACCGATTTGCTGGCGTTGTTGCAGGTGTATCTCGGCTCCCGGTTGCACGTCCGTTTACAACTGTCGGTGTCACGCGCGCTGCTGCCCGATGCAAAGCTTTCCTGCCGCCCGGAAAAATCCGGTGTGCTGCTGGGAAGAACCGCAGTGATGCGCAGGTTAAGGATTACGTCTGCACCCCAAAATAAAACTGAAATGATCACTATTAATCTGGGCCGCTATCAGCGCGTTCAGGAAAATCTTCACAGAAGGGAAACTGATGAATATGGCGACTACCGCTGGTAAAACCCGTTTTACATTACTGATGCTGGCAATGGTAACGACCCTGAGCGGATGCGGGCTGACCCAGAAAGTCAGCGACGGTACGGTTGCTGTGACCAAATCCATTTTTTACAAGCAGGTGAAAACGCTGCATCTGGATATCACAGCACGCGACGCTATCAACAACAATGCCAGCGGCGCTCCGCTTTCAACGGTGGTGCGTATCTATCAGCTGAAAGACAGAAAAGTCTTTGACGATACCGATTATCCGTCGCTGTTTACTGAAGACAGTCAGGCGATAAAAGCCGATCTGCTGGAGCAAAAAGATATCCGGGTTCTTCCGGGGGCAGCAGTGACTATCGACGTGCCGATGAATGAAAAAGCACAGTTTGTGGCGGTCGCGGGTATGTTCCTTTCACCGGATATTACCAACAATACCTGGCGTATCGTGCTAAGCCGTAACGATCTGGATCCGGAAAAGGCGCGCCAGATCGAACTGAATAATCAGGGAATGAAACTGCTGCCACTGAAGGATAAGTGATATGTCGCAACCCTCACTTTACGAAATGCTGCTCGGCAACTTTGCTGGCGGCCTCGATCTGCACAACGTCAGCGAAGAAAATCAGGTGATCCTCTCCGTACTCGACAACATGCAGCGCATCCTCAATTGCCGAGCCGGAACGCTTACCCATCTGCCGGATTACGGTCTGCCGGACATGAGCAAAATCCTGCAAGGAATGCCCGGTACGGCGCATTCACTCCTGGATGTCTTGTCAGAGACCTTGCTGAAATACGAGCCACGCATCAAAAAACTGCACGTTATTTTATTGCCCCAGTCCAGCCCCGGACATCTCGAATACGCCATTGACGCCGAACTGAAAGAGCTTGGCTTAGTGCGATTCGGTACCGAGTTTATGCCGGAAGGCCGCGTGCTGATGCGCCATATGAAACAGCAGAATTACGTCAGTTAAGGAAAACAACCATGTCTATTGAACGCCAGTTGCGCACCGGGGATGACCCGCGTGCGCTGGCTGATTACGCGGTTTTACGCGAAGAACTGAGCAAATTAACCCATCCGGCGCGTCCGGATGTGGACTGGAAAAAGGTGGAACACCTGTGTCTGAACCTGTTCCAGCAAAACGGTATCGAGCTGCAAACGGCCTCCTGGTACACACAGGCCAGAGCGCGGCTAGCGGGCATGCCGGGATTAAATGAAGGGCTGGCGATCCTCGAGGCATTAATTTCACGTCAGTGGCCGGGACTGTGGCCGCAGCCGGTGCACGCGCGGATGGAAATTCTTTCGGGTCTGAGTCAGCGTCTTCAGCAAATATTGCGCGGTATGTCACTGGAATATCATGATTTATCGCAGATTTATCAGGCAGAAAAACTGATCGCTTCGCTTTGCAATGTGTTGCAACGCCTTGAACTGAAACACGTCAGCCAGCTGGAAGCACTGACTAGTTTCATGCATGGTACTGCCGTCAGGCTGGAGAATATGCACGCGACCAGCGATGCAGCAATCGTTTTACCGGCGGCAGCGGCAGAAAAAGCGGAAAAAGAGTGGACCGCGCAACCCGGTGAACAATGGGTGTATGTTGCGCAGAGCGGACCTGCCGAACCGCAGTTGATTGCACCGCCTTCGCCAGTGAAACGTCCGGTGCAGTGGAAAGGGTTTATCGCAGGTATCGTGGTGACGGCATTGGCCGGTACCGGTTTTAAAGCCGGGATAGATGCTTTTTATCATCCGCAAACGGCAGAGCAACTGATGGCGACGCTGCCGGTATTACCAAAATCGCTGAACGCACAGACGCTGGAAACACTTAAGAACCAACAGGCTGAGATGCTCCACCGCGAGGCACCGGCATTTCTGGCCGCCACCCAACAGCAAACACGCCAGCTGGCAGCATTGCCACCGCGCTGGGCACAGGACACCGGAGCACAACTGGTAAAACAGGCGCAAATCCTCTGGCCGGATAACCCCGCATCTCAACAACTGGCAAAAAACTGGACACAGCAGCTTAACGCCAGTGCGATACCGCTGGAAAACCTCGATGGCTGGCAACAGGCGAATACGCAGTTACAGCAACTGGCGGACAAACTCAACGGGCTGGATGAACAACGCGGTAAATACATGACCGTCTCACAGCTAAAATCCTCGGTATTCGCCATCCAGCAGGCGCTGAACAGTTCGCCGCCAGTCGAAGAATCGCTGCGCAAGCTGGCGCAGGATAAACAACAGCAAAAAGGCATATCCCCGCAGCGGATTATGCAACTGGATAACCAGTTCACGCAGTTGCTGAACAGGTATGTGTTGCTCATCCAGAACTTACCGGCGACAACCGAAAAAAATGGTCAGGCAGATCACTAACTGATGTTTGTGGCGGCGGACGTCAGCCATCTTAAATTACAGAGGAAGTATGTCAGCAAAAGAACGGTTTCTAAAAAAATTACAAGACAGCCAGCCTCGCACTGGCTCTTTTGAAAATAAAGGTCAGGCGGATATCGCCGAGTTCCGGCAGCGGATCAGCCTGCTGCAGGAAAACATGGAAGAATGGCTGGAAGGCACCGGTATACGGATCGAAGGCACCACTATCTCACTGGTTGAATGTCTGATGGGCGGGAAATCATTCAGCGTTCCGGGTATACGGCTGTTTTATGAAGACAGGCAGGTGAAATTCACGCCGGTCTATTTATATGGCCAGGGCGTCACAGGCTGTGTGGAATCCAGTCTTTGCGTTCAGGGTCGCGTGACTGTCCTGTGCCGGTTGTTTATGCGTGCTGGCGAAAACAGGGACTGGACATGGCGCCCTGCAAATCCCTTCACCGGGCCAGAGCGGGCGTTTAGTGAAGATGCCTTTTTTGAGCTGATAGAAGGCTTATTACCCTGACGCCTGCGGGCGTCTTTTTTCCTCAGTCACCCGGGCAGACTTCCGTTAAAATGTAAAAAAATGCTACAAAAATTACCTTCCGGCTGCATTTTTCACCAAAACCGATGACATAAATTTACATTGCATTAAAAATAAGAATGCGCTGCCGCTCCTGCAAATTTAACTTTCTTGTTACCAATTTTGCACACAACAAGCCATTACCGAATGCAGGGAAATTACATTTGAAAAACATCACAACTTTTTGATCCAGATCAATGCAACAACATGACCTCTCACTTTTTGTGGTTAATTCCCTTCCCCCGCTTTTCTCCGAATTTAGTTTTCCCTCCCCTGCTTTTTACCCGTACTGAAAGTGTTTCAGCGACTAATTTCCCCACGGAACGGTCCCTGTTAATCCCTTCGCGCGATGTGCTTAAATCGGTTTCTCGCAAAACCCCGGCAGTCCCACCCTTTCATTCATGACTTCACCTGCGAATGTCATACATCGCCGGTTCCCGTACCGGTATTGCTGTTTGGAAGGGTAACCTGACACACAAAAGAGGTTGTTATGTTTGGTCTTGATGCGCTAGAACTGGCCCGGATCCAGTTTGCCTTCACCGTCTCTTTTCACATCATTTTTCCCGCTATTACTATCGGGCTTGCCAGTTTTCTGGCTGTTCTGGAAGGCATGTGGCTGAAAACAAAAAAAGAGGCATATCGCGACCTGTATCATTTCTGGTCGAAAATCTTTGCCGTTAACTTCGGTATGGGCGTGGTCTCCGGTCTGGTGATGGCTTACCAGTTCGGCACCAACTGGAGTATGTTCTCGTCATTCGCGGGCAGCATTACCGGTCCGCTGCTGACGTACGAAGTGTTAACTGCATTTTTCCTCGAAGCTGGCTTCCTCGGCGTGATGCTGTTCGGCTGGAACCGCGTCGGACCGGGCCTGCACTTCTTCTCTACCTGCATGGTGGCGCTCGGCACACTGATGTCGACGTTCTGGATCCTCGCTTCCAACAGCTGGATGCAAACCCCGCAGGGCTACGAGATTGTTAACAACCTGGTGGTGCCGGTCAGCTGGATGAAGGTTATCTTCAACCCGTCCTTCCCGTTCCGCTTAATGCACATGACTACCGCCGCGTTTCTGGCGTCTGCCTTCTTCGTGGGTTCTGCTGCGGCATGGCATTTGCTGCGCGGTCGCGATACGCCAGCCATCCGTACCATGTTGTCGATGGCAATGTGGATGGCGCTGATCGTCTCGCCAATTCAGGCATTCCTGGGCGATGCGCACGGCCTGAATACCCTGAAATATCAGCCTGCTAAAATCGCGGCCATCGAAGGCCACTGGGAAAATAAAGACAACAAACCTTCCCCGCTGGTGCTGATCGGCTATCCCGATATGAACCGTGAAGAAACCCGTTACGCGATTGAAATCCCGTATCTGGGCAGCCTGATCCTGACGCACAGCCTGACGCATCAGATCCCGGCGCTGAAATCCTTCCCGAAAGAAGACCGCCCGAACTCTTCCGTCATCTTCTATACCTTCCGCATCATGGCCGGTCTCGGCATGCTGATGATTTTGCTGGGGGTGCTGAGCCTGATCCTGCGCCGTGGCGGCAAAATGTATACCTCTAAAGCGTTCCTGCGCTTTGCTTTCCTGATGGGGCCTTCCGGTCTGCTGGCGTTGCTGGCGGGTTGGATCACCACGGAAATGGGGCGTCAGCCGTGGGTAGTTTATGGCCTGCTGCGTACCAAAGATGCGGTATCTAACCATAACGTCATCCAGATGAGCGTCAGCCTGATCCTGTTCATCGTCATTTACTGTTCGGTGTTTGGTGTCGGTTACGGCTACATGATGCGTCTGATCCGCAAGGGTCCGCAGGCGCACGAAGGTGAAAGTGTTGATCACGGTGGTCCGGGCCAGCACCGCACGCCTGCGCGTCCGCTGTCTGCGATTTCAGAATCACTGACTGACGAAAATAAGGGAGCTTGATAATGGGTATCGACTTACCGCTGATCTGGTTTTTGATCATCATCTTCGGCGTGATGATGTATGTGGTGATGGACGGATTCGACCTGGGTATCGGCCTGCTATTCCCGCTGGTGAAAAAAGAACACGACCGTGATGTGATGATGAACACCGTTGCGCCGGTCTGGGACGGCAACGAAACCTGGCTGGTGCTCGGCGGTGCGGCATTGTATGGCGCATTCCCGCTGGCGTACTCGGTGATTCTGGATGCACTGACTATCCCGCTGACCCTGATGCTGTTCGGTCTGATTTTCCGGGGTGTGGCGTTTGAATTTCGTTTCAAAGCCAGTCCGGCCAAACGTCACGTGTGGGACAAATCTTTCATCTGGGGTTCGGTGATCGCCACCTTCTGTCAGGGCGTAGTGCTGGGCGCGGTGATCAACGGAATTCCGGTGGTGAACCGGACTTATGCCGGTGGCGCACTGGACTGGCTGACGCCGTTCACGCTGTTCTGTGGTTTTGCGCTGGTGGTGGCTTATGCCCTGCTCGGCTGCACCTGGCTGATTATGAAAACCGAAGGCGAATTGCAGGAAGCGATGCACAAAATCGCTAAACCCCTGTTGCTGGTATTCCTGCTGGTGACGCTTGCAGTCAGCCTGTGGACGCCACTGACCCACAGCGATATCGCCACCCGCTGGTTCTCGCGCCCTAATCTTTACTGGTTCCTGCCGGTACCGGTGCTGGTGGTGCTGGTCTCCGCGTGGATGTATCGCGCCATCAGCAAAAATGCGCATCACGCGCCGTTCCTGCTGACGCTGGCGCTGGTGTTCCTCGGCTATACCGGTCTGGGGATCAGCATCTGGCCGAACATCATTCCGCCGTCCATTTCTATCTGGGAAGCGGCTTCACCGCCGCAAAGTCAGGGCTTTATTCTGGTCGGCGCCCTGTTCATCATCCCGATCATTCTGGTGTACACCTTCTGGAGCTACTACGTGTTCCGCGGGAAAGTCACACCGGATCAGGGTTATCACTGAGGAATTGCATCATGAATCTCATCAGAAAAATGGATGACAGCAACATCACTAAAGCCCCGTTCTTAAAGCGTGTCGGCTGGATGGCCGTCATCTGGGGCGGCAGCGTGCTGGCGTTATTTGTTGTGGCATCGGTGTTTCATCTGCTGATGTTTGCGGCGGGAATGAGAAGTCATTAAGTGAAAACGATTGGGAGGAATTTTGCTGGTGCACGCAATGTCGAAGCAAGCTTCAACTCCCTAAAATTGCTGTAATACCCCACCCCAACCCTCCCCTTCGCAGGGGAGGGAGCCGGGCGCTGTCTTCCTCAGCATCGGGAGATTAAGGGTCGGTTTGCCTTGCTCCTCCCCCTGCGAAGGGGGAGGCTGGGAGGGGGTTTAGCAGACAACTCTGCTATACCCTCTCCCTTTTTTATTTCTCCAGCACCCGCCCGATAAAATCGAGAATATCGTCCATCGCTTCCTGACGCGCTGCGGCGGAAGGCATGACGATCAGCTGATCGGAATAGCCATTCATGATGGCAGACAACTGGCGGGTAACGCGTCCGGCATCGGTCGGGCGGAACACGCCGCTGTCGATCCCGGCGCGGATAATGTCGGCCAGCAGCGCCAGCCACTTATGCACCATCAGCCGCGCCAGTTCGGCGTAAGCCTCATTATGCGCCGCCAGTTGCCACAGCGAACCATACAACTGCCAGATATCGCCCTGCGTATCGGGCAGATAATTGCACACCAGCGTGTGTAATTTTGCTTTGGGCTCAAGCGGTGAAATTTCAGCGGAAAACTCTTTCAGCTCCGCCATCATCACCACCGACAGCGCTTCAACGCACAGCGTCTGCCAGTCAGGAAAATAATGATAAATGTGGCTGCGGGAAATCCCGACGTACTCCGTCAGCTCGCGCGTCGTGACTTTTTCAATCCCCTTTTCGATAAAGAGACTGATGGCTCCGTCAAGAATTTTAGCCCTTAACGCTTCCCGGTTTTCTTTCATAATTTATCCTGTACTGGCATTGAGCAGTTGCTCAGACCGGCATTTTATCAGGAAGCCTGGCGTGTGCCCACGGACTTACGCAGCACGATTTTCAGCACCACGACGCTGGTAATCACCAGCACAGCCGCAGAAATCAGCACCGCCAGAAACGCCTGATCAAATGCGGTTCGAGCCAGACTGGTCAGTAACGAAGCATGCTCAGGACTGAGATGCCCGGCGAGCGCCAAGGCTTCATCAAGACTGTCATACGCCGTTTCACCGCTGACCAGTCCTTGCGGAAGTGTCAGGCTGCGGCTGTAAACCGCCGTCATCAGGCCGCCCAGCAAGGTCACGCCGAGCACGCCGCCCATTTCCCACGACACATCTTCTATCGCGGCCACCATTCCGGCCTTGTCTTCCGGGGCGTTGAGCATGATCGACGTCGAGGCTGCGGTCACTGCGCCACCAAGGCCAAAACCTAAAATAAACAGACTGATCAGCTGTATCACCGCGCTGCCGTCGTAGACCAGGACGTGAATGACGATGCCGAGTGCAGATATCGCGAAGCCGCCGAGCATCATTTTGCGCACACCGACACGCGGGATCAGCATACCCGCCAGAGGCGAGGCCAGCGCAGACGCCACCGGGATCGGCAGGATAAACATCGCCGCCATAAACGGCGTCAGTCCGAGCACCAGCTGCAACCGCTGGCTCAGCACCAGTTCGATACCGATCAGCGCAATCATTGAGGTGATCGCCACGCCCACGCCACAGGCAAACGCACGGTTGCGGAACAGTGAAAAGTCGATCATCGGCTGTACTGCGCGTTTTTGTCTTCTGACGAATAAACCGAGGAACAGGACGCCTGCGGCCGCAGAACCCATGATCACCAGCCACGACGAATTAATCTGGCTCAGCTCTTTCAGCGCGTAAATCACGCCCACCAGCCCCGCCATCACCAGCGCAGAACCGGCAAAATCACACGGACGTTGTTTATTACCTTCACCGCGCGGGATCAGCGCCTGTGCAAACGGGAAAACGGCCAGCACAATCGGCACGTTGATCAGGAACACCGAGCCCCACCAGAAATATTCCAGCAGCACGCCGCCAATGACTGGCCCGAGCGCCGCAGCGCCGGAAGCCACCGCCGACCAGATGCCGATCGCCAGCGCACGTTCACGTTCGTTGGTAAATACGTGGCGCACAATTGCCAGCGTCGCAGGCATCATCATCGCCGCGCCAATCGCCAGGAAAACGCGGGAGGCGATCAGCATTTCAGCGCTGGCAGAAAACGCCGCGCACAGGGAAGCGAACGCAAATACCGGCAGCCCGCTCATAAAAAGATTTTTGTGTCCGATGCGGTCACTGAGCATTCCCGCGCCCGGTAACAGACCGGCGACCACCAGCGGATAGGCATTCACTATCCATAATTTTTCCGATGCCGTGGCGCCCAGCGCCTGCGTCAGACGCGGTAAAGCGGTGTACAGCACGGTCATATCAATGATGATCAAAAAGAGTGTACTGGTGACAATCGCAAGTATCAGCCAGCGGTTATTGACGAACATAAAAAGTGCCTCAGATAGATTTTGAGCAAGCGCTCAAGGCCAGCAAGGTACTTGAGCAATAGCTCAAAATCAAGCAGCATCTGCCTGACAGTTGATGAAGCGTTGAAGATGTAACGGGGGAAAACGTCAGATTTACAGGCAATAAAAAAGCCCGCTCGGAAGCGGGCTAAAAAGGGCAAAACAGACTTTTGTCTCAACTTTCTTATTATCTCCCTGGTGCAGGATTTCTTATTCTTTCACCGTCTCCTCGAGTGTGAAGCGCCCTAACGGATTCTGGTGGAAATCTTTGATATTTTTACGGGTCACGTTGCGGTACGGGCTGTAATACAGATCAATCCAGTTCACATCGGCTTTCGCCATTTTCTGCAAATCGATGTACATCTGTTCACGCTTCTTCGGATCCATCTCCACCCGCGCGGCGGCCACCAGCGCTTTCACTTTGTCATTGTGATAACGCGTCATGTAATTCATGTTCGAGTCATGGCCCAGCGTAAAGGTGGTTTTCTGATCAGGGTCGAGAATGTCGTTAGTCCAGTACATCACCGAAATGTCATAGTCCCCCGCCACTAACATGTCCCAGCTCTGGCTCGGATCCACTTTCTGCAAGTTGGCAGTGATCCCGGCTTTTGCCAGTTGCTGTTGCAGCAATACCGCAATCTGTTCATCCACTTCATCACCGGCATTCACCAGATATTTCAGGGTCAGATTTTTCACTCCGGCGGCGGCCAGCAGTTGTTTGGCTTTTTCCGGGTCGTACGGGCGTTGCAGGTTGTCAGCGTAATGATACAGCGCGCCATCAGGGATGTAGGAGTTGGCGATTTTGCCGTAACCAAACGTCACGGTATCAATAATGGCTTTTTTATCGATGGCGAAGTCCAGCGCCTGACGCACTTCCACTTTGCCCAGGTCACCGTGAGAATGGTTGATCAGCAGGTGATCTTCACGGGTTGACGTATCCAGTTCGACGGCGAGTTTCGGGTCTTTTTGCAGCGATGAAATGCGCGAGAACGGGATCGACAGTGCCGCGTCAATTTCTCCGGCCTGCACTTTCAGCATGCGGGTATTGTCGTCCGGCAGCGTCAGCCACTCGACGCCATCGAGTTTCACTTTTGCGGCGTCCCAGTAGTACGGGTTCTTCACCAGTTCGACTTTCTCACCGCGCGTCCACTCTTTCACGCTGAACGCGCCGGAACCCAACGGGTGTTCGGCAAAATCATCCGCGCCCTGTTTGGTCAGCGCCTGCTGCGAAATCACCGAGGCATTCGGCAGTGCCAGTTGAGAAAGGAATGCTGCCGACGGCGTTTTCAGGGTGATCACCAGCGTATGGGCATCGGGGGCTTTCAGCGTATCGATAATGCTGTATGAATCCTTCCACAGCGATCCGGCGTCATCACGGATACGCGTCAGGCTGAACACGGCATCAGAGGCGGTCACCGGCGTGCCGTCAGAGAATTTCGCGTCGCGCATTTTCAGCGTATAGGTTTTACCGTCCGGCGAAATCGTCCAGCTTTCAGCCAGGCCCGGCAGCAGTTTGGTGCCGGTATTGTCAACGCGCACCAGCGGATCGAACACGTTGGAGAACACCCAGTTATCGGCGTTTTGCGCCGACTTGATCGGGTCAAATGTGGTGCTGTCTTCACGACGGCCAATGGTCAGTACCCCCGCAGCCTGCGCCATTTCGCTGACCAGACTCAACGCCAGCAGCACCCCGGCGGCCACAACGTTAAAATGCTTTTGCTTCATGTAACATTCCTTCAGTCATCGGATTGATCCCGTCGCTTTTGTGGTTATCAAGAACACAGGCGAAGGCATGGTCGGCAATATGCCGGGTTTCAGGTGCCGCACCGTGCCTGCACTCAGGCAGCGCAAAGGCACAGCGTGGATGGAAAGCGCAGCCCGCAGGCAACGAAACCGGGCTGGGTGGTTCTCCCTGTAACGGATGCTCCGGCAGCGGCCGGTCGGGGTCGATTTCAGGGATTGCCGCTACCAGCGCGGCGGTATACGGATGGCGCGGCGCATTAAACACCGTTTGCGTCGGCCCGCTTTCGACAATACGTCCGAGATACATCACCGCCACGCGGTCACACAGGCGGCGCACAATCGCCAGATCATGGGCAATAAATAAGATCGCCAGCCCCATGCTTTCGCGCAGATCCATCAGCAGATTGATGATCTGCGCCTGAATCGACACATCCAGCGCCGCAACACATTCATCAGCGACAATCAGGCGTGGCTCGATAGCCAGCGCCCGGGCAATGCCGGCGCGCTGACATTGTCCACCGCTCAGCGCCTGCGGACGGCGCGTGGCATGTTCCGGGCTGAGGCCGACCAGCGTCAGCAGCGTGCTGACCCGCGCCGGGATCTCCGCTTTCGCCACTTTGTTGTGTACCCGCAACACCTCGCCGATACTTTCGCCAATCGTCTGGCGCGGGTTGAGTGAGGAAAACGGATCCTGAAAAATCATCGCGGTTTGCTGTCGCAGACGGGCAATGTCAGGTTTCATGCCGTCGGTAATCAGTTGCCCGTTAAAACGAACCCGTCCGGCGCTGGCATTTTCCAGCTGCAACATCGCCCGCCCGAGGGTACTTTTTCCGCTGCCCGATTCACCGACCAGCCCCAGCGTTTCGCCTGCGTGAATATGCAGGGACACACCGTTTACCGCCTGAACGTGACGCTTTTTGAGGCCAAAGCCGGAGACCGGAAATGTCACGGAGAGTGCTTCCACTTCCAGCAGCGGATACGGCTGCGGCGTGAGATCAGACGAATGACTCATTGTGCCTCCCGTGGTTCAGCGGATGATGACAGGCCGTTGCGTGGCCGCCCGCTGACATCGCGGGTTGATTTTCACGGCAGAGCGCGGACGCCTGCGCACAGCGCGGATGAAAACGGCAACCACTGGGAAAATGTGCTGCGACCGGTGGCTGACCGGGCAGCGTGATCAGCCGTCCGCTGCCGCCTTCACTGACCGGCTGACAGTCAATCAGGCCGCGCGTATAAGGATGCTGCGCCTGGGCCAGAACCGGCCGTTTTTCACCGGTTTCACATAAACGCCCGCCGTACATCACCGCAATGCGGTCACAGGTTTGCGCCACCACGCCAAGGTCGTGAGTGATCAGAATAATCGCGATACCCAGCCGGTCGCGCAGATCGCGGAGCAGACGCAAAATCTGCATCTGCACCGTGACATCCAGCGCCGTGGTCGGTTCATCAGCAATCAGCATTTTGGGTTCGCAGGCCAGCGCCACGGCGATCATTGCCCGCTGACGCATGCCGCCGGAAAACTCGTGCGGATAGTTATCTGCCCGTCGCTGCGGATCCGGAATACCGACCTGACGCAGCAGTTCCACCGCCTGACTCTGCGCTTCACGGCGGCTGGCCCCAAAATGCAGACGGCGGCTTTCAGCAATCTGCTGACCGATGGTCATCACCGGATTCAGATGGCTGGCCGGATTCTGGAAAATCATGCCGATCTCCCGCCCGCGAATGGCCGTCATGCGTTTATCGTTCAGCGTCAGTAAATCGGTGCCATTGAGGCGGATTTCCCCGGCACGAATATGCAGCCCTTCACCGGGCAGCAGGCGCATCATGGCGCGACAGCTCAGGGTTTTGCCGGAGCCACTTTCGCCGACCAGCCCGAGAATATCGCCCGCATTCAATGTCAGCGAGAGACTGTCCACCAGCGCCACGCCCTGCCGGTCTTCAATGGTTAAGCCGGAAACCTGCATTAACGTCATGGCCGTTCCCCCAGTTTGTCACCCAGTCCGTCCGCCAGCAGGCTGAAACTCATCGCCAGCACCACAATCGCCAAACCGGGGAAGGTGGTTATCCACCACGCCGTAGTAATAAAGCTCTGGCCTTCGGCGACCATCACGCCCCATTCCGCTACCGGCGGCTGGACGCCCAGACCGAGATAACTCACCGACGCGCCACTGAGTAACACCAGCACGCAGTCGGACATCGAGAACACCAGCGAACTGGTCAGCGCGTTGGGCAGAAGATGCAAAAGTAAGATACGCGGATGGCTGTAGCCCAGGCTGCGCGCGGCCAGAATGAAATCCCGGTGTTTAAGCGTCAGCACCTGCGAGCGCACCAGACGGGCATACGACACCCAGCCCACCATCGCCATCGCGATATAAAAACTGCCCAGTCCCGGCCCGAGAATGGCGATGATCGACAGCATCAGCACCAGAAAAGGAAACGCCAGCACCACGTCTATCACCCGCATGAAAAAAGTATCGACTGCGCCGCCGAGATATCCGGCAAACGCGCCGATCAGCGTGCCGAAGGTAAACGGAAAAATCACACCAATCAGACAGATTTGCAGATCAATCCGTGCCCCCCACATCACGCGGGAAAGAATGTCGCGGCCAAAGTTATCGGTGCCAAACGGATGGATGAACGTTGGCGGTGACAGTGTCACAGATGCATCCTGCGCAATCGGATCGAACGGCGCGATCCACGGACTGAGCAGCGCAATCAGAACCCAGACACTCAGCATCAGCATGCCGAGCCGTAACGCCTGCTGGCGCGGCAACCCGCGCAGGTGAAAATGCCCCATGCGTTGTGTCGCTATCTTTTCGGTCATGCTCATAGCTTCACCCTCGGATCCAGCGCCACAGTCAGTAAGTCTGCAATCAGGTTCACGATGACTGTCGCCAGGGCGAACACCAGCACCACACCCTGCACCACCATGTAATCACGGCTGATAATGGCTTTCACCAGCAACTGCCCCATACCGGGAATGGCAAATACGCTCTCAATTACCACCGTGCTGCCAATCAGCCAGCCGATATTTACTGCCAGCAGATTGACTGTCGGCACCAGTGAATTGGGCATCACATGTCGCCAGAAAATACGGTTTTCGTTTTGCCCCCGCGCACGGGCGGCGGTGACGTAATCATTCTGTAATTCCATCAGCAGACTGGCGCGCAGGTTACGGGTCAGAACCGCTGACAGCGCCAGCGCAACGGTCAGGCACGGCAGAAACAGGTGATGAATACGCTCGCCGACATCGCTGCCATAACCCGACACCGGGAACCAGCCGAGGGACAGGCTGAACAGTAAAATCATCATGATCGCCAGCCAGAACGCCGGTAATCCGAGGCCGATAGTAGAAAGTAAACGGATCACCTGATCTGCCAGTTGCCCGCGATGTCGTGCCGCTCCGGCCGCCAGCGGCACAGTAAACAGCATCGCCAGCAGCACGCTGCCGAGCACCAGATACAGGGTTGGCTCAATACGCGACATGATCAGCGTTAACGTATCCACACGGTAAATCAGTGACTTGCCCATCTCGCCATGAAACAGGTTGCGCAGAAAATAGAGATATTGCTGCCAGACCGGCAGATCCAGTCCGTACTGCACCCGGATTCGGGCGATGGCTTCCGGTGTGCTGCGTACCCCAAGCAGGATCCGCGCCGGATCGCCGGGTATGGCGCGCACCATCACGAAAGTCAGAATACTTATCCCCAGCAACACCGGCAGCAGTTGCAGCGGTCGCCAGAGCAAAAATCGGTAACGGTGCATGACAATCCTCTTAATGACAGTTTCTGGTGCAGAGCGAGAGTCTTTTCCCCTGTGGCTTTACGTTATCCGCAGTCAGGCCGCGCCGGTAGTTAGCAAAAATACTAGGTTTGCACCGCCAGCGATGTGGCACCGCGATTGCATAAATTTTCCTTACCAGGTGAGATTGAGCAAAACCGGTGCCCGATCAGCCCATTCAGACTGGCAAACAGTGATGCGGAGATAAATTCATGAAGCTCGCGGTGCAAGAGAGTGCAGTGTCTTTGCGGGAAACGACCGTTGATGGTGCGTTTGATCAGCTTTTCGCTCAGACCTCGCGCCTGGGGTTTGACGCCCTGATTTACGACTACACGCCGGTACCGCGTTCGCTTGAGGGCGAGCTGATCACACCGTCGCTGTTGCGGATGGGTAATGTGCCCGGCGACATGCAGCGGTTATGGCTGGAGAACGGGTATTATCAGGTCGATCCGGTGCAGCATTACGCTCTCGAAAGCTGCGCACCGTTTGTCTGGTCTTATCAGCGCCCGGACAATACCTCGCTGCAAAACCGCCTCAGTGACCTCAACAAACCGGTCACCCATTACATGTGCGATAACAACATGCCGAGCGGCGCGACGGTGCCGTTGCATTTGCCAAATGGTGGATTTGTGACGGTCACCGGCATTCACACCGGTGCGGGACATGAGCTGGATATTCATGATGTATTGGCCGAACTGAGCCTGCTGGCGCTGACCTTTCAGGAGTGCGTGTTTCCGCTGTTCGACAGCAGCATTCTCACCTGTCGCCACGTGCGCTTAAGCAAGCGCGAACGCGAATGTCTGACGTGGGCGGCAGAAGGCTTAACCGCCAAAGAGATCGCCCGCAAACTCAACCGGTCGATTGCCACCGTCACGCTCCATCTCAATACCGCCGCCCGCAAACTGGGGGCCAGTAACCGTGTGCAGGCCGTGGTTCGCGCGATGCATTACCGTTTACTCGACAGTTGATCTGCCCTGTTTTCTATCTTTTTTACTAGCTGTTCAACGCCGCCCCGATGTTTACCCTGTGGTTATTATTCACCGACAGGGGAAACAAAATGTACAACATCACTGAAGGCTATGCGCCGTTTCAGGAATACCAGACCTGGTACCGCATCTGTGGCGATTTACATAACGGCAAAACTCCGCTGGTTATTGCTCACGGCGGCCCCGGCTGCACCCATGATTACGTTGATGCCTTCCGCGATATCGCCGGAACCGGCCGCGCGGTGATCCACTACGATCAGATTGGTAATGGTCGCTCGACCCACCTTCCCGACAAACCCGCCGGCTTCTGGCAGCCCGCGTTCTTTCTGGCGGAACTGGATAATTTGCTGCGCCATCTGGGCATTGAAAAAGATTACGCGCTGCTCGGCCAGTCCTGGGGCGGCATGCTCGGTGCCGAACACGCCGTCATGCAACCTCCTGGCCTGAAAGCGCTGGTCATCGCCAACTCACCGGCCTCGATGGAACTCTGGTTGCAGGCCGCCGCCCGCCTGCGCAGCGAACTGCCGCCGGAGGTTCAGGAAACCTTACTGGCACATGAAGCCGCCGGAACCCTCAACAGCGCAGAATACAAAGCGGCGTCGCAGATATTCTATGCCCGCCATGTCTGCCGTCTCGATCCGTGGCCGGAGGAGGTAAAACGTACCTTTGCGGCGATGGACGAGGATCCGACGGTGTACCTCGCCATGAACGGCCCGACTGAATTCCATGTCATTGGCAGCATGAAAGACTGGACGGTGATCGACCGCCTGCCCGCCATTAACGTGCCGGTATTGCTGATTTCCGGCCGCTACGATGAAGCCGCTCCCGACGTGGTGCAGCCGTTCGCGGATTTAATCAAAGGCGCTGAATGGGTGATTTTCGAGAATTCGAGCCACATGCCACACGTCGAGGAACGGGAAGCCTGTATGAAATGCGTCGTGGAGTTTCTGGAGAGCAACAGCTCGCGCTGATGACGTATACAGGCTGCTTCTGACTTATCCCGAAGCAGCCTGAGGGAATATTCTTTATGCCCCGATGACTCACAGCATTAACGGCTGACACCGGGCGATTGCCCGGTAATGCGCTTATAAGCCCGGCTAAACGCAGCCTGTGAGGTATAACCCAGACGAAATGCCACGTTCTCGATAGAAATCTTGCTGTCTGAGAGCCACTGCGTGGCGAGTTGCATGCGCAGTTCCGTCACGTAACGCAACGGCGATACACCAATCATCGATTGAAAACGCGCGGCGAAAACCGAGCGCGAGATGTGCGACTCTGCCGCCAGCTCCGCGACGGTCCAGTTCCTGCCCGGATGCCGGTGCAGCGCCAGAATTGCCCTAGCCAGCCGGGGTTCCCGCAATGCAGCGGCAATGCCTGAGGCATTTTCACATCCACATTCCACCCACCCGCGAACAATCATTGCCGCGGCAACTTCCGCAAGCCGGGCCAGAATGCCTGCAAAGCCGATGCGGCCGGAGCATATTTCACGTTTCATCGAATCCATCACCGGCAACAGTCCGGGATAGCGTTCGCCTTTGGCATCCGCCACCATGGTTTCCGGCATCAGTTTACCCAGACTTTGCATTCCGCCCAGATCAAACGCCATGCAGCCATAAAAAAGAATCGCGCCCGGTATCGTATCCCTGCTCGGGCAGGTATCCACACCACTCACGGCTTCCCCTAATGGCGCGACAGCGAAGTCGTCAATGTCCTGAGCGGTATGGCCGGGTTCAGAAAGAAGCTGATGTGCCATTCCATGCGGCATAAAAACGACATCACCGGCAGACAATGGATGGAGCGCGCCATCCCCGGTTTTAAGAACAGCGGAACCGACGGCAAGATAGTGAAAATAAGCATGTCCGGGCCTCGGTTTGAACGCCATGCCAAATTCAGAGCCGGTCTGGATGCGGCGATATTGCACACCACGCAGACGCATTCCTGTCAGGAGTTCACTGATCAGGTCAGAAGAAAGGGCAAAGGGATCGTGCTGGGTCATTTCAGGAGTAATAGTCAAAAAACAAGGATTTCGAATCATAGATCATCTCAACCATCCTGCCYAGACTCTGCGCTACGTTAATCTTCAGGAACAWTTGAAATGAATCATAAAACAGAGGGCTCAGCGCCCGCGACCCGACAAGATGTGCAACAGGCTCCGCCAGCATGGATGGCAGTCTTCTCCCTCACCATGGGCGTGTTCGGTTTGTTAACAGCAGAATACCTGCCAGCCAGCCTGTTAACGCCCATGGCCTCAGACCTGCAGGTGACAGAAGCATTAGCCGGTCAGGCGGTGACGGTCACCGCGGTTATCGCGCTGTTTGCCGGACTGCTGGTACCGGGCCTGACCCGTAAGCTTGACCGCAGAACCGTTCTGTTAAGTTTTACTGTGCTGATGATCGCCTCAAACCTGCTGGTCGCCCTTTCCTCCAGCCTTGCCGTGTTGCTGGTGATGCGGATCCTGCTTGGCGTCGCGCTGGGCGGATTCTGGAGTATGGCCGCAGCGGTTGCGATGCGGCTGGTTCCGGAGAAACTCGTGCCGCGGGCACTGTCGGTTATCTTCAGTGGTATTGCGGTGGGAACCGTCGTTTCCGTGCCGCTGGGAAGCTTTCTCGGTGAACTCTATGGCTGGCGCAGCGCGTTCATTGCCGCGGCTCTGGTGGGAGGAGTCACTCTTGCTTTTCAGTGGTTCACATTACCGCGCATGGCGCCCCGTCAGGTTACACATATAGCATCAGTCTTAACATTGCTGCGCCGTCCCGGCATTGCCACGGGGATGTCCGGCTGTGTGCTGGCACATACCGGCCAGTATGCCCTGTTTACGTATATTCGCCCTTCTCTGGAAAGCGTGAGTCATGTAAATGCGGGCGGACTGGCCCTGCTATTGCTCGGATTCGGAGTGGCAAATTTTGCGGGTACATTGCTGGCTGGATGGATAATGACTTACAGCCTTCGCCTGACGCTGATTGTGATGCCTTGTTTAGTCGGTATCGCAGCGCTGGGGATGATATTACTGCCCGTTCAGATCACCGGACTCACTCTGCTGGTTTTGCTGTGGGGGCTGGCATTCGGCGGTGTCCCCGTCGCCTGGTCAAACTGGGTAACCCGCTCGGTGCCCGATCAGGCTGAGAGCGCAGGAGGCATGGTGGTGGCTGCCGTGCAATCTTCTATCGCGGCCGGTGCGGCACTGGGAGGCGTCATGTTCGGGCTGGGGGGGATCTCCGGGGTATTTATCACGGCAGGTATTGTGATGTTAAGTGCTGCGCTGATCATTGCCTTGTGCGTCAGGGTTGGCCTGTCCGGTGACGGCGCAGAAACCCCGTCCCTCCAGCACGAATAGCGTCAGGGAAATAGGCTGATGAACATTCAGTAAATTCCTAAAAACAGCTAAAATTAATTCCACACAAACATTGTTACCATTATATCCGAATACTCAATTTATCATCATGTTAAAACTATTTCCGGTTCATTTCCGTGAACCGGATTGAGCTATAACAGTTTTWTTAAAATTGAATATACGTTTTAGGGATAAAATTTACTCCCGGCGGAGTAAAAAATACAGATGAAATATAAATCCTTAAAAATCAATAAACTACACCATGCTGGCGACAATGTTTTTAATTTCTATCATGCGCAGGCGGGAAATAAAATCAATTTCGCTTCACGAAAAAAACAACAATTAACCCATTGAATTTTAATGATAAAAATGAAAATAACCTGAACTGTTATAGTGTATTTTCACCAAACTGTATCTACCCCGCAAAATAATATCAGTGCACAATCCTTTCATCTTAATCACGTATAAATCACAAGTGTACTATGTATGTTAATTTTAATTAACGTGTCCCACTTTCTCCACAGGGGATGTCAGCAATGTTTGGATTAGATGCTTTTCACCTGGCAAGAATACAATTCGCATTCACCGTGTCTTTTCACATCATATTTCCTGCCATTACGATCGGGCTGGCCAGTTTTCTTGCGGTGCTTGAAGGGATGTGGCTGAAAACCGGCAACCGCAGTTACCGGGATCTGTATCATTTCTGGTCCAAAATTTTTGCTGTTAACTTTGGCATGGGGGTCGTGTCAGGTCTGGTGATGGCCTATCAGTTCGGCACCAACTGGAGCGGATTCTCGCAATTTGCCGGTAGCATTACCGGCCCTTTACTGACCTATGAAGTGCTGACCGCATTTTTCCTCGAAGCCGGTTTTCTGGGCGTGATGTTGTTTGGCTGGAACCGGGTGGGGCCTGGCCTGCATTTCTTTGCGACCTGTATGGTGGCGCTGGGCACGCTTATCTCCACCTTTTGGATCCTGGCATCGAACAGCTGGATGCATACTCCGCAGGGCTATGAAATTGTCAATGGCGTCGTGGTGCCGACGGACTGGTTTAAAGTCATTTTTAACCCGTCATTTCCTTACCGTCTGTTCCATATGTCAATCGCGGCTTTCCTCGCCAGTGCGTTCTTTGTGGGGGCTTCCGGTGCCTGGCACCTGCTTCGCGGCAACGATACGCCAGCGGTTCGGAAAATGTTTTCCATGGCATTGTGGATGGCGCTGATCGTCGCCCCCATTCAGGCAATGGTCGGTGACGCCCACGGACTGAATACGCTGGAATATCAGCCCGCCAAAATTGCGGCCATTGAAGGGCACTGGGAAAATCCGCCCGGAGAAGCCACACCGTTAATTCTTTTTGGCATCCCGGATATGGAGCAGGAACGCACGAAATATGCGCTGGAGATCCCTTATCTGGGCAGTCTGATCCTGACACATAGCCTGCAAAAACAGGTGCCCGCGCTGAAGGATTTTCCGAAAGAAGATCGTCCCTATTCGCCGGTAGTTTTCTGGTCTTTCCGCATCATGGTCGCGCTCGGTCTGCTGATGATCACGGCAGGCGTGCTGGGTGTGTGGCTGCGTTATAAAAAGCGGCTTTATCAGTCCCGCCCGTTCCTTTGGTTCACGCTGCTGATGGGACCTTCCGGTCTGATTGCCCTGCTTGCGGGCTGGTTTACTACTGAAATTGGCCGTCAGCCGTGGGTGGTTTATGGCGTTCAGCGCACCCGCGATGCCGTCTCCGCGCACGGTGAAATGCACATGAGCCTCAGCCTGTTAGCTTTCCTGCTGGTGTACTCGTCCGTTTTTGGTATTGGCTACGTTTACATGATGCGTCTTATCAAAAAAGGGCCGGTGACCGGTGAAGGTGATGAGGTTTCTCACGGTGGACCAGGTAAGCCAAACACACCGGCGCGTCCGCTGTCTGCGGCGCAGGAAGGGCTGAGCAATCCTGAGGGAAGTAAAAAATATGATTGATTACACTATTATATGGTTTGGAATTATCGTATTTGCGAACCTGATGTACATCGTAATGGATGGCTTTGATCTGGGTATCGGTATTTTATTCCCGTTCAATAAAGACAAAACCGAACGCGACATGATGGTCAACACCGTTGCACCGGTGTGGGACGGTAATGAAACCTGGCTGGTACTGGGCGGCGCGGCCTTATACGGCGCTTTCCCGCTGGCTTATTCGGTGATCACCGATGCACTCACCATTCCGTTAACCCTGATGCTTTTCGGTCTTATTTTTCGCGGCGTGGCGTTTGAATTTCGCTTCAAGGCGACCGAAAAGCACCGTCCGTTTTGGGACAAATCGTTCATTACCGGTTCCATCGTGGCCACCTTCAGTCAGGGCGTGGCCGTCGGCGCAGTGCTTAATGGCTTTGAGGTGACAGGCAGAACGTATAGCGGCTCAGCGTTAAGCTGGCTGGCCCCCTTCCCTATTTTTTGTGGTATCGGGCTGGTGGTCGCCTACGCGCTGCTGGGCTGTACATGGTTAATCATGAAAACGGAAAATGCCCTGCATCAGAAGATGTGCCGTCTGGCTAAACCCCTGGTGATAACGCTGCTGGCGATCACCGGTGTGATCAGCATCTGGACGCCGCTGACCCATGCCGATATTGCTCATCGCTGGTTCAGCATGCCGAATCTGATCGCCTTTCTGCCGGTGCCGGTACTGGTCTTAGCCTGTACCTGGGGAATTTTGCGGGCGATAAAAAGTCACGCGCACTATATGCCGTTTCTGCTGACTCTCGCGCTGATTTTCCTCGGATTTTCGGGGCTTGGGATCAGCATCTGGCCGAATATTATTCCGCCGGCCATCTCGATTTGGGATGCGGCATCGTCAGAGAAAAGCCTGGCATTTATGCTGGTTGGCGCGGTGTTCATCATCCCCGTGATCCTGATTTATACCTTCTGGAGCTATTACGTCTTCCGGGGGAAAATCAGGGAAAACGAAGGCTACCATTGATCGCAACAGTATCGGGCGAAATGACCGCATTTCGCCCGGTTATCACCGGAGGTTCCTGATGCAGGATATGACCGTTAATCGTAAGAAGCCCTTCTGGAAACGCGTCGTCTGGCTGATCGTCATTTATTCATTGAGTGTTTTATCACTGGCCGTGGTGGCATTCTTATTCAGAATGATGATGACGGCAGCCGGAATGAAGTCGCATTAAAAATACGGTGTCAGATGCAGCGACCGTTGTCACCCTTGCCCGAAAATCTTAATCACCGCATCCAGATGTTCCTTCATTGCCTTCTTCGCTGCACGACTGTCACGGGCCTCCAGCGCGGTCAGGATCTCGAGGTGCTCAATCTCAGAACGGTGCGGCATGTCCTGCGGCGTGTAGTGTAATTGCAGGCTGCGGAACATGGTGCCATAACGGTGGCCGAGCAGGTGGGCGATGATGAAGGCATAAGCCGGATTTCCGCTGGCCTGCGCAATACGGATATGGAACAACCGGTCGCCGGGATGCGTTGCCGAGCCATTGCGGTTATCGCGACAGTTTTGTTCATATGCCTGCCTGATCGCCGCAAGTTCGGCGTCAGTGGCATTTCTTGCCGCCAGCGCGGCGGTTTCAGGTTCTATCAGACGACGGGTTTGCAACAGCGAAAACGGTGGCAGTTCAGCCGTAAAATCCAGCTCAATATTCAGCTCATCATCCACATCCGCCCACTGATTACGCCCCGCCTGCGACATCACCGGCTCCTGCGAAGGCGTGGCCGGAACGGCAGGTTGCTGACGGACAATGACGCCGTTTCCCACCCGCACATCCACCAGCCCGATCACTTCCAGCGCAATCAGCGCCTCACGCACCGACGCGCGGCTGACCTGTAACTGACTCGCCAGTTCACGCTCGGCCGGAAGACGGCTGCCGGGCGGAAATTCTTTGTTATCAATTAACGTTTTAAGCTGGTCAGCTATCTGCCTGTATATTCTGGGATTTTCTAATTTTTTTATCGGCATCGGACACCTGAGGTCAATTCTCATTAAGTGATTCAGCTAGCATTTTCCGGACAAAAATCTTGCTGATTTGTTTTATGCATGTAAAAAATTGGTTAACCGAAATGGCGTTTTAAGCAGAAGCTTGCCGAACATCTTAACAAAAAGCACTGCGTTTAACGCGTTTTTTTCACCTCCAATGGCCTGACCATTAGGCCTTTAAAGCACCTTTTAGGGAGAATTGTTATGAACCTGGCCGGGAAAAAAGTTCTGATCACCGCCGCCGGACAAGGCATCGGTTTCAACACCGCCACGCTGTTTGCCCGTGAAGGCGCAGAGGTGATTGCCACCGACATCAACATCGACGCATTACACAATATTCCCGGCATCACCCCGCGCCTGCTTGATGTGACCGACCCGCAGGCGATTGCTGCGCTGGCAGAAGAAACCGGCGCGCTCGATGTGCTGTTCAACTGCGCCGGCGTGGTGCACAGCGGCGATATCCTGACCTGCACCGAACGCGAATGGCAGTTTGCGCTCGATCTTAACGTCACCGCGATGTTCCGCATGATCCGCGCTTTTCTGCCCGCCATGCTTGAGCGCAACCACGGTTCAGTGATCAACATGTCTTCCGTCGCCTCCAGCATCAAAGGTGTGCCGAACCGCTTTGCTTACAGCGCTTCAAAAGCGGCCGTGATTGGCCTGACCCGTTCTGTTGCAGCGGATTACGTCACCCGCGGCATTCGCTGTAACGCGATTTGTCCGGGCACGGTGGAATCGCCGTCCCTGCGCCAGCGCATCGCGGCACAGGCAAAGGCCGAAGGCCGCAGCGAAGCCGAGGTGTACGCGGCGTTTGTTTCCCGCCAACCGATCGGGCGCATCGGTAAAACCGAAGAAATCGCCCAGCTTGCGCTGTATCTGGCTTCCGACGCCAGTTCATACACCACCGGCACGGTTCAAATTATTGACGGCGGCTGGAGCAACTGACACGCCAGCGGCTTTAAACATTTGATTTTCACCGATCTGACTTTCACAGAAGGACACTGACCCATGAAATTATTACGTTACGGCAACGCAGGTTCTGAGCGCCCCGGCCTGCTGGATGACAACGGCACGTTGCGGGATCTCAGCGCACATATTGCCGACATCAGCGGCGAATTTCTGCAGCCTGAAACGCTGGATAAACTGCGCCAGCTCGATCCGCACACGCTGCCACTGGTCGGCGGTGAACCACGTCTGGGTGCCTGTGTCGGCAAGGTGGGGAAATTTATCTGTATCGGCCTCAATTACGCCGACCACGCCGCCGAAACCGGCGCGGAGATCCCGAAAGAACCGGTGGTTTTCAGCAAATGGACCAGCGCGATGGTCGGGCCAAATGACGACGTGGAGATCCCGCGTGATTCTGTCAAAACCGACTGGGAAGTGGAACTCGGTGTGGTGATCGGCACCGGCGGGCGCTATATCAGCGAAGCCGATGCGATGTCGCACGTCGCCGGTTACTGCGTGATTAACGATGTCTCTGAGCGCGAATTCCAGATTGAACGCGGCGGCACCTGGGACAAAGGTAAAGGTTGCGACACATTCGGCCCGACCGGTCCGTGGCTGGTGACAGCGGATGAAATCCCTGACCCGCACCAGTTGAATCTGTGGCTGGAAGTTGACGGCAAGCGCTGGCAGAACGGCAATACGCGCACCATGATTTTCCAGATCCCCGAAATCATCAGTTATCTCAGCCGCTTCATGAGCCTGCAACCCGGTGACATCATTTCTACCGGCACACCGCCGGGCGTCGGACTGGGGCAAAAACCGCCGGTGTACCTGAAAGCCGGTCAGGTGATGCGGCTTGGGATTGAAGGTTTGGGTGAGCAGCGCCAGAAGACAGTGCAGGCATAACCCTTTACAGCTAAAGGAATTTTGCGATGACAACGATTACCGCTTTACGTGTTGAAGATGTGCGTTTCCCGACCTCGCTGGCGCTGGACGGCTCGGATGCCATGAACCCGGATCCGGATTATTCCGCTGCGTATGTGATTTTAGACACTGACACTCCGGCGCTGAAAGGCCACGGCCTGACCTTCACCATCGGGCGCGGCAATGAAATCTGCTGTGCGGCGATTAAAGCGCTGGAACATCTGATCGTGGGCCGCGAACTGGCGGACATTACCGCCGATATGGGCCAGTTCTGGCGCGATTTCACCAGCGACAGCCAGTTGCGCTGGATTGGTCCTGACAAAGGCGCAATCCACCTGGCGACCGGCGCGGTGGTTAACGCGGTGTGGGATTTATGGAGCAAAGCCGCCGGTAAACCGCTGTGGAAACTGGTGGCGGATATGTCGCCGGAAGAGCTGGTGCGCTGCATCGATTTTCGTTACATCACGGACTGCATCACGCCGCAGGAAGCGCTGGCCTTATTGCAGCAACGTGCCGACAACAAACCCCGGCGCACGGAGAAACTGCTGGCGGAAGGCTACCCGTGCTACACCACGTCAGCGGGCTGGCTCGGCTATCCCGACGATAAACTTCGCCGTTTATGTCAGGAAGCGGTCGACGCCGGTTTCGATTATCTGAAACTAAAAGTCGGGCGCGACCTGGAAGACGACATCCGCCGTGTGCGCATCGCCCGCGAAGTGATCGGCCCGGACCGCAAACTGATGATCGACGCCAATCAGGTATGGGAAACCAACGACGCCATCCCCTGGGTGAACGCCCTCGCCTTTGCCAACCCCTGGTTTATCGAAGAACCGACTAGCCCGGACGACATCGAAGGCCACCGCAAAATCCGTCAGGGCGTTGCACCGGTTAAAGTCGCCACCGGCGAAATGTGCCAGAACCGCATCATGTTCAAGCAGTTCATTATGCGCGAAGCCATCGACGTGGTGCAGATTGATGCCTGCCGCATGGGCGGCGTCAACGAAGTGCTGGCGGTGATGCTGATGGCGGCCAAATACAATCTGCCGGTGTGTCCGCACGCGGGCGGCGTCGGGTTATGCGAATACGTGCAGCATCTGTCGATGATTGATTATCTGTGCATCGCAGGTACGCACGAAGGCCGCGTCATCGAATACGTTGACCATCTTCACGAGCATTTTGTGCATCCGTGCGACGTCCGGGGCGCGGCCTATATGCCGCCGCAGGCACCGGGATTCTCCATTGAGATGCATCAGGCGTCGATCGAAAGATACCGCCATCACGCCTGACCTTAATGATCGAAAAGCAGCAAGGAGAACGCCGATGATGCGAATCGACAGCCACCAGCATTTCTGGCGCTACACCCCGCAGGATTACCGCTGGATAGGCGATGACATGGCGGTGCTGAAACAGGATTTATTGCCGGAGATATTGCGGCCTGCGTTACAACGTCACGATATTCAGGGCACGGTTCTGGTTCAGGCCTGTTCCTCTGTGCAGGAAACCCGCTGGCTGCTGGAGATCGCAGAGCAAACCGACTTTGTGCATGCCGTGACCGGCTGGGTGGATCTGTCGTCACCCGCGCTGCAACGGGATCTGGAGGCTATTTCGCACCCGATGCTGCGCGGCTTTCGTCATCAGGTTCAGGACGAGTCTTCACCTGCGCAGTGGCTGGAAAATCCGACCATCAATGCGGGTATTCGCCAGATTCAGCGGCAGGACTATGTCTATGAAATTCTGGTGACGCATCGCCATCTGCGCGATGCCGTGCAGTTCGCGGCAAAGCATGACGGGCATTTTCTGGTGCTCGATCACTTCGGCAAGCCGGATCTCAGCCGGGGTGCAGCGTACTGGAAGCAGCAGATTGCACCGCTGGCGGGGTTAAAACACGTCAGTTGCAAGCTCTCGGGGTTGCTGACCGAGCCGCGTCCGGCAGGTATGCCAGCCCGCGATCTGTTGCCGTATTTCGATGCCGCACTGGACGTTTTCGGTGCCGGACGCCTGATGTTTGGTTCCGACTGGCCGGTGTGTTCACTGGCAGACGGGGATGAAAATCCGTGGGATTTATGTGAACAGGCCACGGCCGCACTCAGTTCTGACGAGCAGGCAGCCATTTATGGCGGCAATGCCTGCACGATTTATCGATTACAGCCTTTACCGATTACAGGAAATGACTGATGAATCTGCATCTGCAAAATAAAGTGGTGATGGTCACCGGTGGCGGTTCCGGTATCGGCGCGGCGATTTCGCTGACGCTGGCGGAAGAAGGCGCGGTTCCGGTGATCATCAGCAATACCGAACCGGCCAATGAACTGATGCATAAACTGCAACAGCTTTCGCCACAGGCCAGTTTTGTACTGACTGAACTGCGCGACGAAGCCAGTTGCAAGGCAGCGGTGAATGAGGTGCTTACCCGCTACGGCAGCATCGACGGGCTGGTGAACAATGCCGGTGCCAACGACAGCGTCGGGCTGGATGCCGGTCGCGAAGCCTTTGTGCAATCGCTCGAGCAGAATCTGATCCACTATTACCTGATGGCGCACCTGAGCCTGAACGCCCTGCGCGCCAGCCGGGGAGCTATCGTCAATATCAGCTCGAAAACCGCACTCACCGGACAAGGCAACACCAGCGGTTACGCTTCGGCCAAAGGCGGCATTCTGGCGCTGACCCGCGAATGGGCAGCGGCGCTGCTCGGCGACGGTATCCGCGTGAACGCGGTGATCCCGGCGGAAGTCATGACGCCGCTGTACGAACGCTGGATCAAAAGCTTCGACCATCCCGAAGAAAAGCTGCAACAAATCACTTCGCATATTCCGCTGGGACAGCGTATGACCACGCCGCAGGAAATCGCCAACACCGTGGTGTTCCTGCTCTCTTCCCGCGCCTCGCACACCACCGGCCAGTGGCTGACCGTGGACGGCGGTTATATGCATCTCGACCGGGCCTTAACATGAAACGCCGCTATTGTCAGGCGCTGGATCTGGCGGACGATCCGGTGCTTATCGAAGAATATCAGCGTTATCACCGCGAAATCTGGCCGGAAATTACCGCGCACCTGCGCCGCTATGGCATCGCAGACATGGAAATTTACCGGCTGGGCAACCGCCTGATGATGGTGATGGAAACCACGGAAGATTTTGACAGCGGACTGTTCGAACGCCGCAGTCTGGAGGATCCGAAAGTCTGCGAATGGGAAGCCCTGATGTGGAAGTATCAGCGCCCTACGCCGTGGACGCCCGCCGGTGAAAAGTGGGTGGAAATGGAGAAGATTTTTTCGCTGGCTGATCAGAAATAGCTATACATCTCCCTGCTATGAGGGAGAAACCGTTTTTCACGTTATCTGACATAAAAAATCAGCCACCTGAGCTGACCCCCTACATGCGTCACCAGATACTGAGGAATACAACATGCTCGCCGATAAAACTGCCGCGCCCGCTTATGCGCAGCGCAAAACGACGTCCGGTTTCCGACTGGCGTTCATACTGGTCACCACGCTGTTTTTCCTGTGGGGTTTATCCTACGGGCTGCTGGATGTCCTGAATAAGCATTTCCAGGACGTGTTGCACGTCAATAAAGCCCAGTCCGGTCTGCTACAGGCCGCCTATTTCGGGGCGTATTTTATCATCGCCCTGCCCGCCGGTTTCTTCATGGACAGGTTCGGTTATAAAGCCGGGATCCTGGTGGGTCTGTGTCTGTATGCCCTGGGCGCACTGTTGTTCGTGCCCGCCGCCTCCGCAGGCAGCTTCGGCATGTTCCTGTTCGCATTGTTCGTGATCGCCCTCGGTCTGGGCTGTCTCGAAACCGCCGCTAACCCGTTCGCTACCGTTCTCGGCGATCCGGCCGGAGCCGAACGCCGCCTGAACCTTTCTCAGTCCTTCAACGGTTTAGGTCAGTTCATCGGCCCGATCATCGGTGGTTCACTGTTCTTCTCCGCCACACAAGGCACCACGACGGACGGATTGTCCTCGGTGAAAACCACTTACGTCACCATCGCCGTGTTAGTGCTGCTGATTGCCTTCCTGTTCGGACGCACAAAATTGCCGGACATCCGCGAGCAAAGCGCTCCGGAAGATCACGGTATCGAGAAAGGATTGTGGCAGCACGGCCATTTCACCGGCGGCGTCATCGCACAATTCTTCTACGTCGCGGCACAGGTTGGCGTCGGTGCCTTCTTCATTAACTACACCACCGAACACTGGCACACGCTGTCGAACCAGAACGCGTCGTATCTGCTGTCTGTCGGCATGATCAGCTTTATGGTCGGGCGTTTCTTCAGCACCTGGCTGATGGGCTTTGTCCGCCCGGCCACGCTGCTGGTGGTCTACGCCATCATCAATATTGTGCTGTGCGGCGTGGTGGTGGCCGGTATTGATAACGTCTCGGTGATTGCACTGGTGGCGATTTTCTTCTTTATGTCGATCATGTTCCCGACCATTTTCGCGATGGGCGTCAAGAACATGGGCAAACAAACCAAACGCGCCAGCTCGGTGATGATCATGGCGATTGTCGGTGGCGCGGTGATGCCGTATCTGATGGGCGCAATTGCCGACCACTACAACACCGCCGTTTCTTACGCCCTGCCGATGGTATGTTTCGCCGTGGTGCTGATTTATGCCGTGAAACAGCGGGCGAAAGCGGCGATCTGAGAACGTTGTCATACAAAACAATCTGACTGCTCCCCCTCACCACACAGCCCCTCCTTAATACCCTTCGGGTGTCGGGGAGGGGTTGCAACCCTGCAAACCGCGTCATGAGTTTTAACATTCCTGTCATCCCTGATAGAAAAATCCTGTTTATACTTCATCGCGTATAAAGCTGGTTAATAACGCTGAAGGGTAAAAAAATGTCGATTCGTTCATTGCAGGCACTGTGTTTAACCAGTTTTTTTATTGCGGATGTTCGTGACGGGCTTGGGCCCTTTCTGGGGATCTTTCTGACACAACGCCACTGGCAGCCCGATGATATCGGCTTGCTGATGACCGCTGGCGGCGTGGCAGGGTTGCTGGCAACGCTCCCTGCGGGCTTCATGACTGACGCATCGAAAAACAAGCGGCTGATTCTGGCGCTGCTCTGCGTGCTGATTACCGGCACAACGCTGCTGCTCTGGCTAAGTCAGGCAAACAGCGTGGTGGCGTTTTCGCAGATCGTGAGCGGAATATGTGCTGCGTTTGTCGGTCCGCTGATCACCGGGATCACGCTGGGTCTGACCGGGCAAAAAGGCTTTAGCGGGCAGATGGGTAAAAATGAGGCGTTTAACCATGCCGGGAATTTTATCACCGCGCTGATTGCCGGAGGGATCGCCTGGTACTGGGGCATCGGCGGTATTTTCATTCTCATGACCTGCACGATGTTATTAACGCTCATCGCACTGACGGGCATCCGCCGCAGCGATATAGACGATGATGCCGCGCGAGGGCTGGAGTCTGGCGCATCCGCTCAGGTCCCCGATTTCTCGGTGCTGGCCCAAAATAAACCGCTGCTGATCACCGGTCTGACACTGTTGCTGTTTCATCTGGCCAATGCGGCGCTGTTGCCGATGCTCAGCATGAGAATCGCGGCAGCGCCCGGCTCCGTCAATCCCGGCCTGTACGCTGCCGCAACCGTGATTATTTCTCAGATGGTGATGATCCCGGTAGCAATCTGGACCGCCGCGCGCATCGACAGAGTCGGCTACTGGCGCCTGATTATGCTGGCGCTACTGATCATGCCCGTCCGGGCAGCGCTGGCGGCGAGTTCTGCCGCCCCTTTAATGATGGTGCCGGTGCAAATACTTGATGGTTTCGCGGCTGGCGTACTGGGCGTGGTAGTGCCGAGCTTTATTGTGGTGCTGCTGCGCGGAAACGGTCATGTCAACGCGGGCCAAAGCGTGGTGATGCTGATGCAGGGCGTCGGCGCGGCCATGAGCCCGGCCCTGACGGGTATGATTGCAGGGCATTATTCGTTCGCTACGGCGTTCAGCGTTCTGAGCGTTATCGCCCTGACGGGGCTGCTGATCTGGTGGCGATATGCCCCGTTACTTTCAACACAGTCTTGTATGGAGACAAGCTAAGTCGTCGGTCACGCGGGGCGAAGCAAGCGTAAACATAGCCTGCAGAATCAGGCCAGATTCAAACCGAACAGGCGGCTCAGGGCAATTCTGCCGCTGTCGGTGACGCTCACTTCACGATAACCCTGCGTGCGGGATATCCACGCTTTTTGCAGAAAAAGCGTCATTAATGCCTGCCCCGCATCGCCTCCGAGATGGAAGCGTCTTTCGCTCCAGTCAAGGCAAGGACAGCAAGCCTTGCGGCGCGGGCGCGGATTGAGCACCGCGCCCAGTCGTTGAAAATGGGCTTTCCCGGCCGGAGTCAGCGCGTAACCGTCCGCTTCAAGCCAGTTTTCCTGCAGCAGAAAATCGTAGATTTTTACCGCCAGCTCTCCGGCCAGATGGTCATAACAAGTTCGTGCATAACGCAGAACGACCGGCGTCCGCGACGCAAAAGTTTTGTGGTTATGCATGGAAACCCCCATCAGGTTTTCCAGCAATCCGGCGATATGGTGGCCAGCCAGGCTGTAATACCGGTGGCGCCCCTGCGTCAGGCAAATCACCAGCCCGTTGCTGAGCAGCCGGGTAAGATGACCGCTGGTTGTGGAGGCGGCGATGCCCGCCACCGCACTGAGTTCAGTCGCGGTCCACGCGCGTCCGTCCATCAGGGCACACAAAATACTGACCCTTGACGGGTCAGATATTGCTGAAGCCACCAGTGACATGGATTTTTCAAGAGACTCATCCGGCTCACTGTCGTATTCGGTTTGAAGAAAATTCATGCAGAAGGTATTGCCCATTGTTGAGTGACTTCAGCCGCCCGGATATCGTCATCCGTCAGCAGAATAAGCCGGTTATCGTGGTCGCTGTACTGTACCAGAATGTTAATGCCATTCCGGGCGAGTGTCTGGGCGATTTCGCCCAGCTCGCCCGGCTGTTTCTGGGGTAGTTTTCTTATCAGCGGGCGTGACAGCTTTCTCACGTCAAAGCCAGCATCAGTCAGAACCTGACGGGCTTTTTCACCGTCTTCTATCAGGAAATGCGCATGCCCCGCTTCTGCCGTGGAAAATACGCCGCCGCCCTCCAGCCCCACACCGTTCATGCCCAGAATACGGCCAAGGGAGGCCAGCGAACCGGGTGAATGGTCGAGGATCACGTGAATGTCATACATGCTGATGCGCTCCTTTACCGGAAGACTTGTCGGAAGAATAGTCACGAAATACACGGGCAACGCGTATTCTGTAGAATGAAAAAATCGACTGTTTACCCTCTTTCTGCGCGGCCAGATGCATCAGATTCTGTTTCCACCCTGCCACCGACTCTTCATCTTCCCACCATGATAATGAAAGGATTTTTCCGGGCGTGGTCAGGCTCTGGAATCTCTCAATGGAAATAAATCCCGGCGTGTCCGATAACAATGGTTTCAGTTCTGCCGCCAGTTCAAGGTACCGCTCACGCGCTTCGGGTACTGCATCTGCCTCAAAAAGTACTGCGATCATCGTTCTGCTCCCTCATGAATTTCGTTCAGCTTATTACCGGCAAAAATCAGATGCTTCGGTCAACACCGAAGTGTGTCTGTTCCCTGCGGGCAGGAACGGCATCCGGGGAGGCATGATCATGAATTTGTCTCATGTTCAGTGAATTTAAATCACTTTTTTTCACTCAATGACTCAGGCATAAAAGAGTCATCGCGATTCACTCTTAAAAATACGAAAACGACTGAAATAACGTAGATTTTTCAGCAGCCGGGACACCTGATAACAATGAATAAAAAACTGACATTTACCCTTAAAAGCATCCGTTTCGACGAGAATTATAACCCCTCGGAAAATACGCGTATTACCACCAATTTTGCCAATCTGGCAAGGGGTGAAAAACGCCAGGAAAACCTGCGCAACACCTTAGTGATGATCGATAATCGCTTCAATTCCCTGGCGAACTGGGATAATCCTAATAAAGACCGGTATTGTGTCGAACTCGATATTATTACTGCTCAGTTGAATATTGATGCTGAAGGCAAGGCCGACAGCTTCCCGGTGATTGAAATACTGAAAACAACTATCGTTGATAAAAAAACCCACCAACGCATTGCAGGCATTTTAGGAAATAACTTTTCCTCCTATGTGCGTGATTATGACTTTAGCGTTTTACTGCCAGAGCATAATAAGGATCAACCTGAATTTAGCCTGCCGGATAATTTTGGCGAATTACATGGGAATATATTCAAACAATTTTTAAAATCAGAGACTTACAAAGATAATTTTACTAAAACACCGGTTATCTGCCTGAGTGTTTCAAGTAAAAACACTTACTATCGCACGGGAAATAAACACCCTGTATTAGGCGTTGAATATCAGCAGGATGAACTCTCCCTGACTGATGAATATTTCGCAAAAATGGGATTACGGGCGCGGTATTTTATGCCTGAAAACAGCGTTGCGCCTCTGGCATTTTATTTTTCTGGCGATTTGCTCAGTGATTACACTAATCTTGAGCTTATCAGCACCATCAGCACGATGGAGACTTTTCAGAAGATTTATCGCCCTGAGATTTACAATGCTAATTCTGCGGCAGGATTGCAATATCAACCCAGCCTGAATTACCAGGATTATTCTTTAACCCGTATTGTTTATGACCGGGAAGAACGTAGCCATCTGGCTATTGAGCAGGGGAAGTTTACTGAAGAATGCTTCATCAAACCTTACCAAACTGTTCTTGAACAATGGTCTGCCCATTCCGCTCTCTGATTAACCATAAAAAATATAAGGTCACCTGTGTATGAAAAAATTATTACCGACATCGACTGCGGGCAGTTTGCCTAAACCTTCGTGGCTGGCACAACCTGAGGTGCTCTGGTCCCCGTGGAAATTGCAAGATCAGGAATTAATTGACGGCAAAAAAGATGCCCTGCGTTTGTGTCTGGAAGATCAACAGCAGGCAGGTATCGATATTGTCAGTGACGGCGAGCAAACGCGTCAGCATTTTGTCACGACCTTTATTGAGCATCTCGAGGGCGTTGATTTCGAGAAACGTGAGACGGTTAAGATCCGTAATCGCTATGAAGCGAGTGTGCCGACAGTTGTTGGCCCGGTGAGTCGCAAAAAGGCCGTTTTTGTTGAAGATGCGAAGTTTTTGCGCCAGCAAACCACACAACCGATCAAATGGGCTCTTCCTGGGCCGATGACGATGATCGATACGCTTTATGACAACCACTATAAAAGTCGCGAGAAACTCGCCTGGGAATTTGCCAAAATTCTCAATGAAGAAGCCAAAGAATTAGAGGCTGCTGGCGTCGATATCATCCAGTTTGACGAACCGGCCTTTAACGTGTTCTTTGATGAAGTGAATGACTGGGGCATTGCCACGTTAGAAAGAGCCATCGAAGGGCTGAAATGTGAAACGGCTGTGCACATTTGCTACGGCTATGGCATCAAAGCCAATACCGACTGGAAAAAAACGCTGGGCACAGAGTGGAGACAATACGAAGAGATTTTCCCCAAACTGCAAAAATCTAATATCGATATCATTTCACTGGAATGTCATCACTCGCATGTTCCGATGGAACTGATGGAGCTTATCCGCGGTAAAAAGGTGATGGTGGGTGCCATAGACGTGGCGACCAATACCATTGAAACCCCGGAAGAAGTCGCCGCAACGCTGCGTAAAGCGCTGCAGTTTGTAGACGCCGATAAACTCTATCCTTGCACCAACTGCGGCATGATTCCTTTACCCCGTAGCGTCGCCAGAGGCAAGCTGGATGCATTAAGTGCAGGCGCAGAAATTGTCCGCAAAGAACTGCTGGCTAAATAACGTCGCCAAATAGCCGATCACTTAAAAAGAATTTTGTCTGGGTTGCGCGATCATTTCGATCGCCAACTATCCGGAAACCCGCCTGAGGTGTAAGCAGCCCCGTTTTACGCCTGTTTGTTGTTTTGCCCGTGCGCTTTTTTACCCCTGTCACGGACGAAACTATTCCGATAAATCGCGTAGCCGCGTTATGCCTTATAAGGCTGCGCGGCAATATCAATATCGATGTTAATCGTGTCACCGACCAACGACAGCAGACTGTCCATCGCGAAAGCAGAGCGGGAAATCGCCGTGTGTGCGTGCAGAATCAGGGACTTCGCGCTGGCGTCATTCATAACAGCATCCAGCACAACCGGTCTTTGGATATTTTTGATAGTCAGCATGCCAAAAATCTTAAATTGCCCATTTCCCGACTGCGTGACTTTTTGACTGGTGAACGTGACCCAGGGATAACGGTTTTCATCAAAGAACATACTGCTCTTTAACTGATGCGTCAGCAGCAGGTTCGAAGCCTCCAGCGAGGAAACCGGAATTCTGACATCTATATGATTCTGCATGTTTTGCTGATGATCTAAAAAAGCATCGCCGGATACCTGCGATAAATTCGCCTGCGAGGGATGTGTGCTGAGCATGACCCACGACAACGTAATGGTTGTGCGATCTGCGTTGATAACATAATGCTCCGGGGTGCCGGAGAAAGACAAAGATGCATAACTCATTGATAAAATAAATAAAAACACTCGCAGCATGAGGGGTTCTCCAGAGGTTGACTCTGAGTAAACGTTTCAGCTGTTGTTTCTATTCGGTTGAAATCAGTATTAAGGCAAAAGCAGTGATGCACTGAGCATATCCTGCCCCGCCCCCATCAAATCCGAACGGAGCGCTTCCACCACTTCAGGGTCGAGCCCACCGCGCGCTGCGGTCTCCTGCATTATGATGAGGCTTTTTTCCGGCGAATATGCCGGTTTGTAACAACGGGCTTCACGCAGCGCGGCATAGCAGTCGGCGACCGAAATAATGCGCGGCCCGAGATCGAGCTGTGCACCGCGCAGATGGAAGGGATATCCCTTGCCGTCCGGCCGTTCATGATGAAAGCTGGCCATCCGGGCGATGTCCTGCATGCCGGCAATCCGCGAAAGAATTTTCCAGGTGAACTGCGGGTGTATATGGATCTGGCGGCGTTCGAAATCCGTCAGAGGCTGCGCTTTGGTGAGCAAGGCGGCGGGGACAACCAGTTTACCTAAATCATGCAGCAAACCGGCGACGCGGATCCGCGCGACACCTTTTTTAGAAAACCCGTACATTTGCGCAAGCCTGGCGGCGATACCTGCCACCACAACAGAATGTTGTGCGGCTGAACGGCAATGCAGGTCAATGACGACAGCCAGCAGGGCAGACAGTTGCGTCATTTCCTTGTCACTTAACACACGGTCAGCAAAGGGTGAAAAGGACGCGGCTGTACTGATAAGCGTGGCGGAGGCGAATTCCGTCCAGAATTCCTTTTCCAGTCCAAGCTCGCGTAACGCCAGCATGTCGTCGAGCAGGTAACGGGATCCGATGGAATCACACAGGGTTTCGACCGCGCGCACCGGATAATGACCGCGTGGAAATTCATGCAATGCCAGTAAATCCAGATTATCGGCCAGATCCAGCAGGCGGTTTTCTGAATGCTGCCGGCCTCTTGCGACGATCAGACCCGCGCTGTCGGCCAGTAACGGGATATCCGCAAGTTGGCTGGCGCAATCGTGCGGAGCATGTGCCCCCCTGCTGATATCACGTAAAAGTGCAGCAATGAACAACCGCTTTTGTGCCAACAGACTGAACTGGCGCTGACGGGCAATATTCATCACGATATAAGCACGCCGCACACCACGATGTCCGTTTTCAGGGCTTAACAAGTCCAGCGCAGAAGAAAATCCGATAAGAAAATCCGTAAAGGTAACGTCCACGTAACCACTCCCACTCATTCAACAATGCGAGAAGGAAACCGGATTTCGGGATGACAGACAATTTAATTGCCCAAAGTGGGTATATATAGGTTTTTATTCCTTAATGGTATCTTTAACAGATATAATAATWGGCTTTTTTCCCTATACTGGCTGAAGTTTTTACCTATACCTTTCACAGATTCTGATCGCGGAATGTAGACTGTATAATATTAATCTTAGCGGTGTGTAAATCCGAACGGGTTTGATGTGGCTTTACTTATTACTGTCAGGATCAGATGAAGTATCTCATTGATAACGAAATAGAATTCAACTCAGACGATGGTACATTGCACTATCCTGCCAGCCAGGACGTGATCAAACTGACACTCCCGGCCGCACGGTTGCTGGAAGAATTTCTTTCATCTGAAGGGCGTGATCTGACGCGGGAATATCTGCTGGAAACAGTCTGGGACAAGCACGGCCTGCATGCTTCCGGCAATAATCTTAACCAGTACGTCAGTATTGTCCGCCGCAATCTGGCGCTGTTTGAATGCCACGAACTCATTATTACCCTCCCCAAAGTCGGTTTTAAACTGAATCCGGCGGTCAGTGTGCAACGCCTTGAAGCGCCACCGCCTGCCGGGCAGGCACCGGCCTCCCCGCCTCCGCTCAGGGTGCAAACACCCGATTCAGTTTCTGCTCCGGTTAAACCTGCACGGCGTGCTCTTTTTATTCTGCTCTGCCTGCTGGTTCTGGTTAGCCTGTCTTTCGGCGCGTGGAAATACGACGACGCCACCAACGGAATGACCGAAATAAAACAGCCCGACACCGGCTGCGATATTATTTTCCTTAAAGATATTTCGGACGATGCCAAAACTGCGGTGCTGGAACGGGTCAGTCACACACTAAAAACCAATAATCTGACGTGCAACAAAACCAACGTGCTCATTTATAACAGTGAATTATCCTATTCATCTCAAAACAACGCCCGAACACTGCTGTCCTTATGCACCCGCGGTAATAATAATGAGATTATTTCGTGTGATAACTTCTATCACTATAAGTGGATCAATCCATGATCATGATTAAAAAGAAGTGGTTCTATGCCACCGTCGCAACTGTTTGCGTCATCGCAGCAACCGTTCTTTATTTATGGCCATCCAAAGATATTCCTACCTTAAAATGTAAAGCCTTCGGTAAAGTGAATATGGATATTGAGCAGGGGCAACTGGTTTTTTCTATTGTTGAAAGCCTGCAATTTTACGATAAAGACAAAGGTATTATTCAGTACGAAGGCTATGTAAAGTCGGCCAAAGCCAGTACCTATCTTGAGCGTACCGTCTATCTCAGTCATGGTGTCAAAGTGGATAATAAAACCTATCATTTCACCATTGACAAAGTGACGCCGTCACCTTTGGATAACACGCCAGATACTGATTTCGACCAGATGTGGCTGGAAAACACGGGCGATAATGCCTCACTCAACATTGGTGTTAAGAAGATACGGGACCAGGCGTATGTGGTAAGCAGTACCTATTCCCCGCAATTTGTTTGTGTCGCGTACTGAACACGCCCGCATTCTTCAGGTTATTCATCTTTAATAAAAGTAAAATTAAGAATAAAAACCTATTTATGTTGCAATTTTACATATAAATTGATGACGATGGCCGGAAGAGTGTTTTATAGCCACTCACTGACGGGGTATCCGTCTGGCGGCAGAGTGGCAAAGACTGCTCAGCGCCGATCACTTAAAAAATAGGTAAACAAATGCGTACAAACACAATCAAACTGACTGTCGCTGGCAGTGCAATTGCGGTATTTATGGCTTTCTCTGGCCAGACTCAGGCTGTTGAACTGGGTGCAAAAGCGGGCACAAATTTCACTGAACTGAACGCCGGTATGGGCCGTCAGACATCCGGTCTTTATGTCGAGGGTAACTGGGCGAAGAATACTCAAAATGGCCGCCAGATTGGTGGCGTGAGCACCGGTTTTAATATTCCGGCAGGCCCGGCAATGATTAATCTCGGCGCGAAAGCGCTTTATATGCAGGGTTCTACTTCTGATAATGAAGGCGTGRCATTTCCCGTCGGCGGCGGTATTACCGTCCCCTTCACCGACAGTCTGGCATTTTATGCAGAGGGTTATGCAGCACCTGATGCATTAAGCAATCGTGTAAAATCTTATTCCGAAGCCGATGCCGGATTTAGCTGGATCCCGGTCGCACCATTAAAAGTCAAAGCCGGTTACCGCTATGTTGGCCTTGACGGCACTGCGGGAAATCCTAATGAACGCATTATTGATGGTGCGTATTTAGGCGCAGAGATGGATTTCTGATTTAACGTTTAATGTGCTGCAAAGAGTGCACATTGCATTGACCCGGAATGTGCACTCTCCTGTTATTTTTCAGGGCTGAAAAAATAAATCCGTTATTGTTTCACCAGTACCGGCTGTTCACGATATTCCGCCGGGAAATATTGCTTTAAATCTTTAATCTTCGGCAGATCGTTCACCACAATATACGGATAGTCCGGGTTATCGTTTAAAAAGTTCTGGTGATAAGCCTCAGCCGGATAAAAGTGCGCATTGCTTTCAACTTTGGTGACCAGCGGTTCGCTGTAACTGTGGCTGGCATTAAGCTGGGCGATGTACGCGTTCGCCACTTCCGCCTGCGCAGCGTTCATAGGAAAGACTGCTGACCGGTACTGACTGCCGGTATCCGGCCCCTGACGGTTTAACTCTGTCGGGTTATGCCCTACCGAGAAGAAGATGTGCAACAGTTCGCCATACGTTACTTGTGTCGGGTCGAAGGTCACTTTCACCGATTCCGCATGACCGGTCTCGCCGGTACTGACCTGCTCGTAACTGGCCGTTTGCGCCACACCGCCAGCATAACCGGACACCGCGCTGGTCACGCCTTTTACATGCTGAAACACCCCCTGAATCCCCCAGAAACAGCCACCGGCAAACAGCGCGGTTTCGCTGTGTGCAGTGCCTGCTGGCTCATCTTTTGCCGGTGCCGGGATCACGACCGCCGGTTCAGCGCCCCCGCCCCATGACCAGGCATTATTTTCGAACACGAACGCAGACGCCAGCATCAGCCCGGCGATCAGGCTGTAGTGGCGAAAGTTACGCCGGTTTTTCGATGCAATTTTCATAGTCAATTTCCTGACAGATTAAGCTTGAGGGGTGAACGTCATGGCCAGCCCGTTCATGCAATAACGCAGACCGGTCGGCTGCGGACCGTCATCAAACACATGTCCCAGATGGCCGCCACACCGGCGGCAATGCACTTCATCGCGCACCATACCCAGCGAGGTGTCCCGGCTGGTTTGCGCCGCATCGGCAAGAGGTTGCCAGAAACTCGGCCAGCCGGTATGGCTGTCGAATTTGGTCGCTGAAGAGAAAAGAGCAAGGTTGCAGCCTGCGCAGGCAAACTCGCCCGCACGATGTTCGTTGTTTAACGGACTGGAATAAGGACGTTCGGTGCCTGCTTCGCGCAAAATACGGTACTGATCATCGCTGAGGCGCTGATGCCACTGGGCATCCGTCAGCATGATTTCGAATTTCGCAGGTTTTACCTGCGCGCCGGCATTGCGGGAAAACAGTGACGGGACCAGCCCCATCATGGCCGCGGCAGATACCGCGCCACTGCCCAGCAGGAAATTACGTCTGTTAATCATTTTTGCCACCGATCCGGTTGCTGTCGATGGCATCAGATTACAAGGGGAGGGATTACGGAATCCTCGCGGAGAGTTAACGGTTTTGTGATAAATGGGGGGATTGTTTTAACTCCCTCCCCTGCGAAGGGGAGGGTTGGGGTGGGGTATTAAGGTCAAAAACTAAGGTCAGAGTGTATACGAAGATGGGGGTTGTCTGCTAAACCCCCTCCCCGCCTCCCCCTTCGCAGGGGGAGGAGCAGGTCAAATACCAAGTTCTCCTTTCACGTCTGCCCCCTCCCGCACAAACACCGGTATCCCGTCCAGTGGCGCGGAAGCCACTATAACCTCTCCTCCCTGATACCGTTCCCCATTCAGCCCCACCCAAATCTCCCCCGCCGGTAACCACACTTCCCGCTCGCGCTGACCGGCATACAACACCGGCGCGACCAGAATGTCTGCGCCAAGCATGTACTGATCTTCCACCTGCCAGCTTTCAGCCTGACCCGGATACTGATAGAACATAGTGCGCATCGCCGGATCGCCATTTTCATGCGCTTCCTGCATCACGCGGCTGATGTAAGGGCGCAGTTTTTCGCGCAGGAATAACCCGCTTTTCATCAGCTGGTAATTCTCTTCGCCGTAACTCCAGACTTCATTGGGTGCGCCGCTGTTGCATTGCGCAATGCCGTCACGCCACGGTTCTGACGGCTGGATTTGCGGTTCGCGGTAGCCATGTAAACGCATCACCGGACAGAATACGCCCCACTGGAACCAGCGGATCAGCAACTCATGAAACGCCGGATCATTCACATTCCCCCCCTGGAAACCGCCGATATCCGTCGTCCACCAGGGAATGCCCGCCAGCCCCATATTCAGACCGGCGGCAATCTGATTACGCAGCGCGTGGAAGGAAGAATGGATGTCGCCCGACCACGCCAGCACGCCGTAACGCTGGCTGCCTGCCCAGGCGCAACGCACCAGATTCACGATCTCGTGCTCACCTTCCTGCTGTAAACCGTCGTGAAAACCTTGCGCGAATTTTTGCGGATAGATGTTGCCCACTTCCAGCACCGGCCCGAGATGATAGCGATAGTTATCAAAATCATAAGCGCGGTATTCCGGCTCGGCTTCGTCCAGCCAGAAGGTGCGGATGCCCAGATCGTAATAGTTCTGCTTCACCTTATCCCAGACAAACTGACGCGCGCCGGGATGTGTGGCATCAAAGAAGGTACAGTTGCCGAGAAAATCCAGATTCACCGACACACCGCGATCGGTATTGACCAGATAACCTTTGGATTTCATTTCCTTATAATTGTCGGTGCGGCTGTCTACCGTCGGCCAGACCGACACCATAGTTTCGATGCCCAGCGATTTAAGCTCCGCGACCATGGCTTTCGGATCCGGCCAGTCCACGGGGTCAAAACACCAGGTGCCCTGATTCGGCCAGTGGAAGAAGTCGATGACAATCACCGAAACCGGCAAATTGCGCCGCCTGTATTCACGCGCCACCTCCAGCACTTCCTGCTGCGTACGGTAGCGCAGTTTGCACTGCCAGAAACCGGTCGCGTATTCCGGCATTTGCGGCGCAGTGCCGGTCGCGCGGCCATACTGATGCAGGATGTCAGCGGGCGTGTCTCCGGCGGTGATCCAGTAATCCATCTGCTCCGTGACCTGCGCTTCCCAGCGGGTAATGTTTTTGCCGAATGTCGCTTCGCCAATCGCCGGATTGTTCCACAACATGCCGTAACCCAGGCTTGAAAGCATAAACGGCACGCTGGCCTGCGAGTTACGCTGCGCCAGTTCCAGCGTGCAGCCTTTCAGATCCAGACAGCTCTGCTGGTACTGCCCCATGCCATAAATTTTCTCGTCCGGACGCGATTCAAAACGCACGGTTAATTGATGCTTGCCACCGGGAATGGCTTTAAATTCGCGGGCATCCATCTTCAGTGCACTGATGTATTTATCCTGACTCTTTTCCGTTGCGCCAATGCCCACAGTCGAACGCTGACGCCAGTACTCTTCGAGGATCAGTTCACCACGCAGGTTATAAAACGCCAGTTGCCCTTTGATATTCACCGTCGCGGTGATGTTACCGTTGCGCAGCGTCAGGGTTTCTGTGCTATGACTGATGTCTGCTTGTGGCTGAGTGTCCGCGGGCAGCAGCGCCCACAACGAATCATTGAGTTCAGGACGGCAGGTGGCGCGCACGCGCAGGCTGTTCTCGCCCCAGGGTTCAATCACCAGCGTTTGCTGATCAAAATGCYAGAGGATACGGTTCTTTTCGGCGATTAATTCGCTCATGCGGACTCCTGTGTATGCAAGGTGGCCTGAGGTTCAGGCTCATGTTCCCGGGAAATTTTTGACTGATTGATTTGTTTCATGGTGGCGTCATTAAGCTTGTACCAGCGCATCGACAGCGCGCTGAACATTGACAGCACGCCCGGCACCAGCGAGAACAGCGCGATAATCGACAGCATCGCGACAGTATTCTGCTGTGCGGCATGCGGCACGTAACCGCTCATGCCCAGTGTCCAGCCGACCACCGCCCCGCTCACCGCCATCCCCATTTTGAGGATCGCCAGCAAGGTGGAAAACACGGTGCCATCCATGCGTTTGCCCTGTTTGTATTCGCCGTAATCCACCACATCAGACATCATCACCCACATCAGCGTGGTGGTGACCTGATAGAAGGTGGAGACCAGCAAGGTCATGCCCACCAGCAGGGAAATCCACGCCGGAACGAAGAAAATCGCCGCGCTCAGCGCACCGGTCAGAATGGCGCACAGTGTGAAGGCCGCGAGTTTGCTGCGGTTGCGGGTCAGCGGTTTAACCAGCAGACTGCCGAGACTTTTGCCGACAATGTGTGCCGCCAGCAGCCACATAAAGTAGCTGGCATTGCCGAGATAATAAGTGACGTAATACATCATTGCGCCGAGACGCACCACGCCGAAGGAGATGTTGAAGAAGATCAGCGCTGCCACCACCCGCCACTGATCGTTACGCACTAAGTCACGTAAATCGGAGAGAAAATTCTCATGTGTCGGCGGCGCGCTGATACGTTCTTTCGTATTGAGAAAACACAGCAGGAACATCACCACGGCAATCGACGCCATGATCGCCATCGCGCCAAAATAGCCGTCGAGTTTATTGCCACCGCCCATCATTTCCGCCAGCGGCATCATCAGGAATGTGGACATCGCGCCGCCCAGCGTAGCGAGGAAGAACCGATAGGATTGCAGGGAAATACGCTGGGTATTATCCGGCGTAATGATCGCGCCCATCGAGCAATAGGGAATGTTAATGGCGGTGTACATCAGCATCATCACGCAATAAGTGACGCTGGCGTACACCATTTTACCGCCCAGCGTCAGAGATTCCGGCACCGCGTAAACCAGTAAACAGCTTGCCCCGAAAGGTAACGCCAGCCAGAGAATATAAGGCCGGAATTTACCAAACCGGGTTTGTGTCCGGTCAGCGATCAGCCCCATCGCCGGATCCACAATCGCATCAGCGACGCGTGCAACAAGAAACATTGTCCCGACAAAGACTGCCGGTAATCCCACAACATCGGTGTAATAAAACGTCAAAAATATAATCACATTATCCAGACCAATATGGCTCGCCATATCCCCCAGACCGTAACTCACTTTTTCTTTTACGGATAACTTCGCAGTCATTTTTCGTCCTGCCTTTTGTAGGTTAAACACAAAAAAGTCAGTCCGTCCGTGGCCCGAGGACTTGTTATAGAATGGTTAAAAGCGAGTCACAATTACGAGATGTTATAAATTTCTTATGATTTTTGATTTGTGTGATACCGGTAACATGAGGAGGGGAAAGGATCTTGCAGTCCTTTGACCTGGCCTTTGAGTCAGGACCGTGGGTTGCCACCCACACAGGCTTCAAGGTCAAGGTCGTGGGCTAGCCGCCCACACTGGCCCAAAAGGTTTTAAACGAAACCCTTTGGAATCCTGCGTTTTTTAAACTGCGCGCTACCGCTGGACGCTATGTTTCAGGTACCGCAGTGACAGGCTGGAAATCTTGCCGCTGCGCGGTGCCTTCTCTCGGTCCCGGAGCCTTTGGTCTCCGGGCCGCTCCGTTCAGCAAGATTTCTGAATCGCCTTTAGCTTTTTTAAAACCACAAGCAGTAAGGTTGCGCAGTAGAATCCGGAGGCCGGTTCCAAAATCACGCCGGACGAGAGGTGGAAAACCGCGTGTCTTTATACGCGGGTTGTAACCCGATGGGAGGGCACCGCGCAGCGGCGGGATTTTGCGGCTATCACATGGCTTTCTGAAACATAGTGTCCAGCGGTAGCGCGCAGTGAAAGAGCCCGGGATTCTCAAGGGGTGCGGCGATAGGCGCCCCTTGAGGCCAGTGTGGGTGGCAACCCACGGTTTTGACTTTAAAGGGTATTGAGCGCAATGCGCGCATCAGTAAATCCTTCCACATTATCGAAATACAGCGCGGGGCGCCTTCGCCGATACGGCCGGTGGCGTTCGCGCTTCAGAGATTGCTAAGATAGAGGCAGACCAATAAGAAATTCGGGAAGTGATGATGAGCACAGAACTGAGACAGGAAGCCTTTCACTTAATGCGCAAGGTTTTCCAGCAACACACCGCGAGATAGCAGCAGTGCATCCCGGAACTGACCAAACCGCAATATGCGGTGTTGCGCTCTGTCGCTGAAAATCCCGGCATTGAGCAGGTGCTGCTCACGGATGTCGCCGTCAGCAGCAAAGCGACACTGGCGGAAATGCTGGCGCGCCTTGAAACGCGCGGGTTGCTGGTCCGTGAAGCCGATCCGGCAGATAAACGCCGGCGTTTTATTACGCTGACGGCGGAGGGGAAAACGGTTCTCGCGAAAACCCAGCCGGTCGGTCAGCAGGTAGATACTGAATTTCTGGCAAGACTTTCTCCAGACGATCAACAGCATTTAGTCCGCCTGCTGAAGTCTATGACAGAGGATTCAGTATAACTTTGCCGTAAAGCCTTGCGGCTTGATGAGGTGAAGGCCCACTTCGTTCCATAATTCCAGTCATTAATCTGTATTCAGCGCCTTACCCCAGGTGAACGCTCACTGATAATAAACCTCTGAAAATCAACTTATTACGATATTCGCTAATTGTTTTCGGCGATTGATGGGCATAACTTATACCCTCAATTTCAAAAGGGACTTATCAAAATGGCAATACCCGCTTACCTATGGCTTAAAGATGACGGCGGCGCTGACATCAAAGGATCTGTCGATGTGAATGGGCGTGAGGGGAGTATCGAGGTTCAAGGATTTGGGCACGGCTTGTTTTTACCTACTGACAACAACACAGGCAAGATCACCGGTACACTCGTGTACATTCCGCGCTGACTTTTGAAAAAGAATTCGATAGCTCTTCGCCCTACCTTTACAAGGCCGTAGCAAAAGGCCAAACCTTAAAATCTGCGGAGATAAGGTGGTACAGGATCAACGATGCTGGTCAGGAAGCTGAATATTTCAATATGCTGATGGAAAATGTAAAGGTCGTTTCTGTTTGCCCGCTAATGCATGATTGCAAAAACCCTGCCACTGATAAACATAACCATCTTGAGTCAATTTCACTGCGTTACGAGCGGATCACGTGGAAACATTGCGATGGGAATATCATTTTTTCAGATGCGTGGAATGACAGATGATCAAGTGCATGTTTCGGTTAAACGGAGCGGGTATATCAACGCTAAGTTGCCCGGGAATTGGTTTTTTCCCTGCATACTCAGGCAATCCCGCACAGCGCAACGATCCTGAACAGACAGCGGTCAAAAACATAGGACCACTACCACCAGGCAGGTACTACATCGTATCCCGCCCTGTGGGGGGTTTAATGTACAAGCAGCGTGATTGGCTTAAGTCAATTGTCAGCGGTTCAGATCATGCAGCGTGGTTTGCATTATTTCGCGATGATAGCTTGATTGATGACACGACTTTCATTGAGGATGTCGAACGTGGAAATTTCAGATTACATCCGGCTGGATATCAGGGGACAAGTAACGGCTGCATAACATTTACCAGTAAGTCACACTTCGATATCCTTCGAGAAGCATTACTCAAGACACCAACCACGATGGTTAGCCCAACAATGAAAGCGTTTGGCACAGTGCAGGTGTACTAATGAAACCATACCAATATATTCTGATCTGGATGGCTGGCTCGGCGTCTTTTGTCGTAATACTCGTCACCATTTTCGCCTTAATACCCGAAAATATCGCGTACTCACTTTTGACAGAAAAAACAGGTTTTATAAAAGAAGAATCATGGGCAAATATCTTTATGACCTTTATCCATCTGACTTCATTCCTGTTGAACATTTCACTGATCTGGCTTGTCGCCTTTTTACTGAGAAAGAAAGAGTAATCAAAGCCCGGCGGCAAGCCGGGCTGGTATTCAATACAGTGATGCATGGAAGAACCGCTTATGGTGAATAACCAGGATGTATAGATTGGTATAACTCAGGATGGAATAAGACGGCTAAATGCCGGGTTTTTTACATGCACGGAATATCATCAAACTCATCCGTAGTGGCATCGTTGAAGCTATGCGTAACAACACCGAAAATTATTGTCGTCCCTCGAAACCACCGCCATCGATCAGGATGTCTGACTCAGGCCGCATCAGGGGATGGATGTCAACGGGGAGTGAACGGTTGGAAGGAGGTTATACAGGGTCTATGATGGAGGACTAACGGGAGTTTTTATGATTGAAGAAGTCGTATTACTTGATGGTAAAAATCAACCGGCGGGCACCATGGACAAAGCGCTGGTGCATACCGGCCAGACACCCTTGCATCTTGCATTTTCCTGCTATATTCACAACGATCGCGGCGAAATCCTGCTGACACGACGCGCCCTGAGCAAAGTGGCCTGGCCCGGCGTCTGGACCAATTCTGTCTGCGGACACCCGCTGCCGGGTGAATCCCTGCGGGCGGCAGTTTGCCGTCGCTGTCAGTACGAACTGGGTTTATCCGTGGAGCAAATCACGTCGCTGGTTGACGAATTTCAGTATCGTGCCACCGATGCATCCGGGATTGTCGAAAACGAGTTTTGCCCGATATTTGCCGCTTTCACCCGCCAACTCCCCGTACCGCGTGCTTCTGAAGTCATGGATTATCAGTGGGTTAAGCCGGAAGATTTGCTGAACAGCGTTCGGGCAACACCCTGGGCATTCAGCCCGTGGATGGTGTTACAACTGGGCCAGATCACGCAGGAAAACCTGACTCTGCTGGGGTGATCTGAGGCGCACAAAGCGGACATGCTGCCAGTCAGGATCGTTAAACAAAGCCTGATACTGGCGACGATTTTTCGCGTAAGTTTTCAGCGTCCACAGAATAATTGAATCCCGGCTGAAGAAGCTTTTACGAAACGATTCGCGATTCCCCGTTCCTGCCCAGATTTCCTTTTGTGCCCATGCCCGCGTGGCGGCGCGTTTCACCGCCTGATATAACGTGCGCCCGAACGAATAATCCACCCACACGATCATATCGATTTCGCGCCATTTTACGGCCTGAGTACGTTTGTAATTTCCGTCAATCACCCAGCCGTCACTGGCCGCCAGTTTTTCTGTCAGACGGGCAAAAAATTCTTCATCCGGTGTGCCCTGCCAGTCCGACTTCCAGAACAGCGCATCCAGTTCAATATAAGGAATATTCAGTTTCTGAGAAATGTTGCGCGCAAGCGTTGATTTCCCGCTTCCGCTGGTACCAATAACATTGATTTTCACCACATGATCCTTATCCGCTGCCGGATGTTGCATCTGGCCTGAAAAAAGGGCGCATATTATGCCGCAACATATTTCACTTGTACAAGCACATGAATTAACGCCCGCAACCATTACGCACAGAACTTAGTTGTCGTGTGAATGTATTGCCGCTGCGAATGGATGAACTATTTGTGCTTTTTTTCGATTGCTAGCAACAAAATCCAAGATATCTTGCAGCCATACCTGTACAGATTGGCAATCTTTGTATAACTTTCTGTTACCCCTGCTTCATCATTAGTCCGTCTTTTACGGGCGTATTCAGCCTGACCTTTGGAAGAAAAATTGGATTTCCCTTCTTCCAAAGGTTTTTTTCATGGCTGGGGTTTTCGTGATGCACAACACAACGATCAGATGAGTCAGGGCCGGAAATTGTGAAGAAAAACTTCACAATACTCTCTTTTCTGACTGGCAATAGGCACTTTTCACGTGAGACGAATCCGCTGAAAAGTTTAAGGAGGTCTACATGCAAATCGAAGCAGAACAAACAGTTACAGAAATCAGTGATTATTTAAATGTGCGGGAAACGCCGACATTAAGCGAAGTTGAGATCCTCGGGACTATTGTTTCAGGACTTCTCTCCAGCCACTATCCGGTGAGTAATAAGGCCATCATTGAAGGTCTGGTGCGCCATCTGGAACAGGAGACCAACATCAGTAATCAGCAAGGTTGCCGTAACTTACTGGAACTGGTGTTACTTTCCACGCAGGACGATGTGATTTAAAAAATATTACCGGCCTGTTAAAGATGATGTTAACAGGCCGGAGCGCAATAACTGTTTTGTTAAAGCGATTTCAGTGTCGCGGCGATCACATCTTTAGCCGGCGTGGTTGGACGACCAATCAGTTTGCTCAATGTATGAGAATCATCAAACAAGCCCCCTTTCTCTGCACCTGCATCAGAATCTGCCAGCATATTCGCCAGACCTTCCGGTAACCCGGCACCAAGCAGCGCTTTGGCAAATTCCGCCTCCGGCAGGTTGATATAATCAACTTTTTTACCGGACTGACGGGCAATTTCGGCAGTGAATTCCGCCAGCGTGTAGGCTTCATCCCCGGCCAGTTCGTAGATTTTACCGGCCTGATTTTCCTGCGTCAGTACTGCCGCCGTGGCCTCAGCATAATCCTGGCGCGCAGCGGAAGAGATTTTCCCTTCACCGACTGAACCAATAAACGCGTTATGCGCCAGCGCCGGGGCGATACTCGCCGCATAGTTTTCGGTGTACCAGCCGTTACGCAACAGCACGAATGGAATGGCGGATTCGCTTAATGCTTTTTCGGTCGCACGGTGTTCAACACCCAGTCCCAGCGGACTTTTGTCTGCATGAAGCAGACTGGTGTAGGCCAGCAGTTTCACGCCTGCACGTTTTGCTGCGTCGATGACCGCGTTATGTTGTGCTTCGCGCTGACCGACTTCACTGGAAGAAATCAGCAGCAGTTTTTCGACGCCTTTAAACGCAGAATCCAGTGTGGCGGGCTGGCTGTAATCGGCCTGACGCACGTCAATACCCAGATCTGCCAGATCCTGAGCTTTTTGCGGATTACGCACCGCGGCAATAATCTGATCAGCAGGCACTTTTTTCAGAAGTGCAGCAATAACGAGGCGGCCTAACTGGCCGGTAGCACCGGTAATTGCGATCATAATGGTTTCTCCAAAAAGTATTCGACAGATGATTTATGCTTTCAAGGCGCTAAAAATGTCGCCGTAAACACATCCTATGCGATACACTAACTTTTCGTAAGTACGCACCCTAAGGTTAGTATGAAAATAATTTCCTCTGAGCAACCCGCTGAACGTTTGCCACTGTCAGAACAAATCCGCCGGGGCGAAGTCCTGAATCCCAACTGCCCGTCGCGCGAAATCCTGCGTCACATCACCAGCCGCTGGGGATTACTGATCCTGATCGCGCTCAGCGATAACACATTGCGCTTTAGCGAACTGCGCCGCAAAGTCGGCGGTGTCAGCGAAAAAATGCTGGCGCAGACTTTACAGTCCCTCGAAGAAGACGGTTTCATCGACCGCCGTTCTTATCCGGTGGTGCCGCCGCATGTGGAATATTCTCTGACCCCCCTCGGCATCGAAGTAAAAGATCAGGTTGCCGGACTTGCAGACTGGCTGGAGTCGAATCTGCATCGCGTTATGAAACAGCGTAGCCTGCGTATCGTAGGTGCAGAGTAATTAACAAAAAAACTTAACAAGTCCCCAAAAATTCTCACCTATCATTGACTCTATCCACCGACTAACATCATTTCATTGATTCGATAAAACCTTTTATTTTAATCAGCTGAGGTGATGTATGTCCCCGTCCCAGACCCACAAGCAACATGTCACGCTCGTCATTACCCATAAGATTGCGCCAGCCAGCGAAGCGCAATATGAAGCCTGGCTGAATAAAATTATGCCACAGGCCAGTACCTTCCCGGGGCATCTTGGCGTCAACGTCATCCGCCCGAGCCGCAGCGGCGATGCTTATACCATTCTGGTGCGTTTCGACACGCTGGAAAATCTTAATGCATGGCACAACTCGGATCTGCGTAAACAACTGGTGGCGGAAGTCAGCCCGCTGTTGTTGCAAAACGACAACACCGAGGTGCGTCCCGGTGCCGAATTCTGGTTCACCCCGCCAAGTGCGAATGTCCGCCCGCCCGCCCGCTGGAAACAGTATCTGCTGACATTGGGGGTAATTTATCCATCGACCCATATTGTGCCCTGGTTTTGGGGGCAGTTTTTGCCACAGCTTAAAGGCACCGAAGGCGGTCATTTACTCAATGACGCCACGGTCGTAGGGCTGGTGGTTTTCCTCTGGATGCCAATCGTTACACGAGTGTTCCATTCATGGCTGACGCGCGCTTCCGCGCAATAACAGGAGATTTCCCAATGAATTCAATAAATAATGTTGCTTCACTGATCCTGCTTAACGGCAAATTCCACACCGTTGACAGAGAAAAACCGCTGGCAAATGCTGTCGCAATCAAAGACGGTAAATTTCTGGCTGTCGGTACCGAAAATGAAGTGATGCAGTTTGCTGATGCGCAAACGCAGGTAGTGGATTTGCACGGACACACCGCCATTCCGGGCCTGAACGACTCGCACCTGCATCTGATCCGTGGCGGTCTGAATTACAATCTGGAATTGCGCTGGGAAGGCGTGCCTTCGCTGGCCGATGCCCTGCGGATGCTGAAAGAACAGGCGCTGCGGACACCAAGCCCGCAGTGGGTGCGCGTGGTAGGAGGCTGGACTGAATTTCAGTTTGCCGAACGCCGCATGCCGACGCTGGATGAAATTAATCAGGCCGCGCCCGATACGCCGGTGTTTATCCTGCATTTATATGACCGCGCATTGCTCAACCGCGCCGCGCTCAAAGTGGTCGGCTACACCAAAGACACCCCCAATCCGCCAGGCGGTGAAATTCAGCGTGACAGCAATGGTAATCCGACCGGTATGCTGATCGCCAAACCAAACGCGATGATCTTATATTCTACGCTGGCGAAAGGACCGAAACTGCCGCTGGAACAGCAGGTGAACTCCACCCGCCAGTTTATGCGTGAGCTGAACCGTCTCGGCCTCACCAGCGCGATTGATGCAGGCGGCGGCTTCCAGAATTACCCTGAGGATTATCAGATCATCGATGAGCTTCATCAGAAAAATCAACTGACGATACGTATTGCTTACAACCTGTTTACCCAGCGTCCGCAACATGAACTGGAAGATTTCGAGCTGTGGACCGACATGCTCAAACCCGGCCAGGGCACTGATTTCTACCGTCATAACGGTGCAGGCGAAATGCTGGTATTTTCAGCCGCAGACTTTGAAGATTTCCTGCAACCGCGTCCGGATTTACCGCCGGGAACGGAGGTCGAACTTGAACGCGTGGTGCGTCATCTGGTGGAGCACCGCTGGCCGTTCCGCCTGCATGCAACCTATGACGAGTCGATCAGCCGGATGCTGGATGTCTTTGAGAAAGTGAACAGCGATATCCCGTTCAACGGGCTGCACTGGTTCTTTGACCATGCGGAAACCATCACCGAACGCAACATTGAGCGCGTCAAAGCGCTGGGCGGCGGCATTGCGGTACAGCACCGTATGGCGTTCCAGGGAGAATACTTCGCTGAACGCTACGGTATCGAGGCCACCAAACATACGCCACCGGTGGCGAAAATGTTGTCCGCAGGCGTGCCGGTCGGGTTGGGCACCGACGCGACCCGTGTTGCCAGCTATAACCCATGGACGGCACTGTACTGGCTGGTTTCCGGTCGCACCGTCGGCGGCATGGCGATGTATGACGACGCCGCCCGTATTGACCGCGAAACCGCGCTGATGCTGTGGACGCAGGGCAGTTCCTGGTTCTCCAGCGAACAGGGCAAGAAAGGTCAGATCAAAGTCGGGCAACTGGCCGATCTGGCCGTTCTTTCCGAAGATTTCTTCAGCGTGCAGGAAGAACGTATCAAGGGCATCGAATCGGTGATGACCGTGGTCGATGGCAAAGTGGTTTACGCGGCAGGCAGTTTCTCGCCGCTCGCGCCGCCAGCCATCCCGGTGCTGCCGGACTGGTCGCCGGTCACCACAGTGCCTGGGCATTACCGCTCTGCGCCGCCACAGGGTGCAGCGCGTGTCGGGCTGGTTCGTCAGGGGCATCAGTGCGTCGGCCCGTGTGGCGTGCATAAACACAGCCATGATATTGCCCGTGGTTCTGATGTCCCGGTGTCCGATGACAACGCTTTCTGGGGTGCGTTAGGATGTTCGTGCTTCTCGTTCTGACCCGTTGAGAACGACATGAAAATGGCCTGCATTGCAGGCCATTTTTTTCTGTCACCGTATCTTTTGCACACGCTCCGGCATACCCTGTTATGAGCATTAGCTCATTAACAGGAACTGAATGATGCGTGACCTTCCCCCTACAGCCACACTTCGCGCCTTTGAAGTCGCCACCCGCCACACGACGTTTACCTCAGCCGCAGAGGAGCTGTTTATTACACAAAGTGCCGTCAGCCATCAGTTGAAAAAACTGGAAGATAGCTGGGGCCTGCAGCTTTTTCAGCGTGGTAAAACCCTGAGCCTGACGCCTGCCGGTGCAGCGCTTGCCCCTCTGGTACGGGAATTCTTTAGTAAGCTTGAAACGACACTTGCCGATCTGCGTGAACAAAAAGGACGGGTGCGGCTGCGTGTCAGCACCACCTATTCTTTCGCGTTAAAGTGGCTGTTACCGCGCCTGCCGGAATTAGCACGTTTGCATCCGGAAATTCTGGTCTCGCTGGAAAGTACCGATAAAGCCATTAACTTCGCCAGCGCAGATTCCGATGTAGCGATCCGTTTCGGACACGGTAATTATGCGGCGCTGCATACAGAGTTTATGTTTCGCGAACAATTATTTCCCGTTGCCAGCCCCGCATTCTTAGCCGGTTTTGGTATACCCGCTGAACCTGCGGAACTGCTGCGTTTTCCGCTGCTGACGCGTGACGGGGCTGATCTGGTACCGAAATGGGATGCCTGGTTTAAGCAGGTCGGCGTGAATACTGATGTACTGCACGAAAGCGTGCGCTTCGCCGACACAAATATGACGATCGAAGCCGCGTTACTGGGTCAGGGCATTGCATTAGCGCGCAGCGGCCACGTTGAAAAAGAAATCCATGATGGCAGTCTGGTCAGGCTCTTTGACGTCGTTTTCCCCTCTCCGGCCGCCTATTACTTTGTCTGTCCGGAAGGCATCGAGACACAGCCGCACATCCTGAAATTCCGTAACTGGCTGCTGGCCGAATCACAGCAGGCGCAGCTCAGTTACCGTTGAAGTATGAGTTATTGCTCATACCACGATGACAACACTTCACTGTTAATCCGGGCACAGGCTGTTTAGCATCAGTACATGCCCGCTCATATTATTTTTCTGACCTTATTCGCCGCCCTGCTGCATGCCAGCTGGAACGCCTTATTACGCAGCGGAACTGACCGGTTGTGGTCGATGACCATCATGTGCGTGACGATTGCCGTTACCTGCGGGGTTATCGCGCTGTTTCTGCCACTTCCTGACTTCGCGAGCGCGAAGTATGCGGTGTTATCGGCCCTGCTTCATGTCGGTTACAACCTGTGTTTAATACGCAGTTATCAAAGCGGTGATCTCGGGCAAACCTACCCGATTGCGCGCGGTTCTTCGCCGCTGATGGTGACCTGTGGCGCAGCTCTGTTCGCCGGGGAAAAGATCGCCTTCAACACCCTTGTCGGCATCGCGCTAATTTCTGGCGGTATTCTGATGCTTGCCATGAGAAGCCGTAAACTGGCGATACCGGGCCTGAAATATCCCCTGGCCACCGGCGCTTTTATCGCGGCATACAGCGTAGTGGATGGTATTGGCGTGCGTGTCTCCGGCAATTCGTTTTCCTATACCGTGTGGATGAGCATGTTATGGGGAGTACTGATGCCAGCGCTTTATATCGCCCTGCGCGACACGAAAAGTTTACTGCGCTGGCGGCCCGGTTTACTCAGTGCGGCGGCAGGGGGTGTGGTGTCGCTGCTGGCTTACGGCATGATCATTTATGCCATGGTGGCCGCACCCATGGGCGCCGTCTCCGCGCTGCGCGAAACCAGTGTGCTGTTTGCCGCCGTTCTGGGTTATCTGTTTCTTGGTGAAACACTGACACTGAGAAAAATGCTGGCGTGTGCGGTAATTGCTACCGGCACACTGTTGATAGGTTAATCAAATCAGGAGAACTCGAGATGTCTGACCGCCCTGCTATTGCTCTGATAGGTCCCGGTGCGATTGGTACGACCATCGCTGCAGCACTGCATGAAGTTAACCGCACGCCGCTGCTTTGCGGGCGCACTGCGCATCCGCAATTAATTCTGCGTCATGATGACGGCGAGGTGGTGGTGCCAGGCCCGGTATTAATCAATCCGTCGAAGGTCCACTCTCCGTGTGATCTGGTTTTTGTTGCGGTGAAAACCACACAGGTGGCTGACAGCGCCGGCTGGCTTACCGCATTGTGCGATAAAAATACCGTTGTCTGTGCACTGCAAAACGGCGTCGAACAGAAAACCTCGCTGGAACCCTACGTCAACGGAGCAACAGTACTGCCTTCCGTTGTTTGGTTTCCAGCACAACGTGAGCCGGATGCCTCCGTCCGGCTGCGCGCAAAACCGCGTCTGACGCTGCCGGATGTGCCGCAGGCAAAACGGATCGCTGATGCGCTCAGCGGCACACGTTGTACGGTTGAATTATCATCCGATTTCCTCACGATCGCATGGCGCAAATTGCTGCAAAATGCGGTCGCGGGTCTGATGGTTCTCTCTAACCGCCGTGCCGGGATGTTCTCACGCGGGGATATCACGCAACTGGCACTGGCTTATCTGCGTGAGTGTCTGACTGTCGCGCGTGCGGAAGGTGCGGTACTCAGCGATAACGTTCCGCAAGAGATCGTTGACGGTTTTCATCGTGCGCCCGCGGACCTGGGCACTTCTATTCTCGCCGACCGCCAGGCTAACCGCCCGCTGGAATGGGATATACGCAACGGTGTCATACAGCGTTACGGTCTCGCGCGGGGTATTCCTACGCCCGTTAGCGACATTCTGGTACCGCTGCTGGCGGCAGGAAGTGAGGGGCCGGGCTGACGCCAATAAAAAGCCCGCCGCAGGCGTCATGCCAGCGGCGGGCTTTACGTATTACAGCTTATAAATCCTTAAACGATCCCAGCCGGAATCCGCGTTCAGTTATCGCAGTTTTGAGCGAGGCCGACGTCAGTACATCCAGCTCCGCCAGGCGCGGATAGCAATATTTGCTCGCCAGAAGGGTGTTATCGATAAACGCCGGATGGGTCATGATTTCCACCGAGCGGTCACCGCGCTGCGTGGCGTTGTCCAGCGTTTGCACAAACAGGGCTTCTGAAACCGTCTCTCCGTAGAAACTGCTGTCGAAACCGTCGGTACTCTTCGCGCCACACAGCGCAATGTTGCCCCGGCGGATCTCGTCACGATCGATGCGTACAGGAATGCCCTGATCTTTCGCGAACGCTTCCACGATCGGGAAAATCTGCGGGAACATATGCACATGATGATGACTGTCGAGATGTGTCGGCAAACGGCCAAACAGAGCCACAAAACGCCCGAACTGGCATTGCAGTTCCTGCGCGATTTCATCAAGCGGTAACGTGCCCTGCTCTGCCATTTCCCAAATCCATTTTCCCAGTTCACCGTCGCGGGCCAGCTCCGGCATGGATGACAAGGGACGTCCGAGCGTCAGCACGAAATGCATGCCGACGGCAAGATCAGGATTTTCTTTGCTGAGCACCGCGGCATGTTCTGCAGCGGCCATATTCACCATCGCCGTCGTCGACCGCACCACACCGTGGTTGAATGCGTCGATGATCCCGTAGTTTTGCGCTTTACAAAGCCCGAAATCATCGGCGTTCACTATCAGTAATTTATCCATAAATGTCCCGGTTGAACGCCTTCCCTTTTCAGGGAAGGCCGTGGGTTTATTTCAGCGCAGCAATGGTGTTAGCAAAATTTGGCAGTAGTTTTTCATGTGCCAGCAACATTTCGCGCGCCAGTATCTCAGCATCTTTATCGGAATGGATCAGCGGGCTGAGGTTCATCGCCAGCAGAACATCATTGAATTCACCGCTCAGTGCGGCATTGCTGGCGGCAATCTCAAAGCCTTTGATGGTGTATATCAGGCCAAGCACTTTTTCGTCGAAATGCGTGATACGCGGGTGTGGTTTTGCGCCGTCACGCCCGATGGTGCACGTCATTTCCACCGCCCAGTCAGACGGGATGTTATCAATATGGCCGTTATGCGGGAAATTAACGTACTGCTCGGTTTGTTTGTCGTTGTAAATTGCGCTGATCACTTCGCAGGCGGCATCGGAATAATAGGCCCCGCCGCGCAATTCCAGTTCTTTCGGTTTGACGTTCAGATCAGGGTTTTTGTACAGATCGAACAGCTGCTTTTCAACCTTCTGTACCACCGTGGCGCGTGCACCGCCTTTGTAGAATTCCCCCATCTCAATCGCCAGCATCTCTTTCTGCTTAAAGTAATACAGCAGATAAGAACACGGCAGCAAATTCAGGGAGCGGATCAGGCCTTCGCTGAACGGTAAATCAAAGATGTTTTTCACCGAACCGGCGGTCAGCGTGCCGGACGCGACGCCGTCGAGCAGTTCGGCGAAACGTGATTCGCCGTTGACCAGAACATCTTTAATGAACACCATGTGGTTCAGGCCAAACAGGTCGATGGATAAATCGTCCTGCGGGGTCAGTTGCAGCACATCCTGAATGAACATTTTCATGCCAACCGGGATGTTACACACGCCGATGAATTTCTTGAATCTGGTGTGCCGGAATACCGCTTCCGTTACCATTCCGGCCGGGTTGGTGAAGTTAATCACCCAGGCGTCCGGGCAGATCTCTTCGACATCTTTAATGATGTCAAAAATCACCGGAATGGTACGCAAGCCTTTGAACAGGCCACCAGCGCCGTTGGTTTCCTGCCCGAGATAACCGTGGCTGAGCGGAATACGTTCGTCCAGTTCGCGTGCTTTGAGCTGGCCAACACGCAGTTGCGTGGTGACAAAATCGGCATCCACCAAGGCTTCGCGGCGATCCAGCGTTTTATGCATTACAATCGGCACACCTGCACGTTCCACCATACGCTGGCAAAGATTGAAAATAATATCCTGTTTCTCTTTTCCGGCTTCCACATCGACCAGCCATAACTCGGTAATAGGCAATTCATCGTAGCGTTTAATAAAGCCTTCCAGTAATTCCGGGGTATAACTACTTCCGCCACCAATTGTGACGACTTTCAGTTTTTTACGCATAGGAACTCCCGTGCAATAATAATGCACTGCAAATTTAAACAGAGAAATAAATGATTCGGTTTAATTAATACTGCATAACTTCTTTCGGTAATGATTGGGGGTAAAAGAAGTTAGCTTTTTAAAGTTTTTAATAAACATACTCGGGCTGCTGTAACCGGATTCAAACGCGATGTCCGTGACCGAATAATTGGTGATCTCAAGCTGTTTCTTGGCAAAATCAATACGGATTTCATTAATAATCTGCATCGGTGTTTTGCCATAATGTCGCTGCGTGGCACGGCTGAGATATTCCTGTGATTTGCCGGAAAGGGCCACCATATTCGTTAATGCTTTGTCACTAAACTGCGTTTTGTCGTGCATCTTTTCGATGGTATTTTTAAGCCAGCCTGGCGCATCTGTCGTGATTTCTGATTCTCTGTGATGGCGTAAACGGTTCACAATATAAAACGTCACCATTTCCAGAAACTCATTAAATTCCCCGTTCCTGAAATTAAGAGAAGCGATCACAGATTCTATATAAGCCAGAAATTCAGTCTTAATCTGATAAACCTGTGACGCCACAAAACGGGATGGCAGTAAAGATAAATAGTGTTGCTCGAAGAACGCTTTGCTGATCCCGACATTTAATATCCGCGTCGCACCGAATTCATAGAAACTTTGGTGATGGGAACCCAGAGGGATAAAGACAAAATCGCCGCGTTCTAACAACACCCGTTTACCATTGACGTTCTGGTAATACCGGCCGGTCAACACCACTGTAAATTCGTAGTAATCATGTTCATGCAGTCCGGAAA
>NZ_JBFUHK010000023.1:0-65787 GCF_056402435.1 Rahnella sp. P4_A8
TCCGTTCAGGTCACCCTGTTTCTCGTCCGACTTACCGTATTTCTGATGCACATAACTGGCTTTCACAAAAACATCTTTGTTGATATTCCAGGTCAGGCTGGTAAATGGCGAAAGCCTGGATTTCGGCTCCAGCCAGACCCCTCCCTGATTGCTGTGCGTCCAGGTTTTAATCGGATACAGCGCACCGCCTTCCAGACTCAGACGTGAATCTGCGGTCATTTGCCAGTTCGCCCCCAGTGACGCTTTGGCGTAAGGCTGCAAAGACACTTCAACGGCGGTGTACTGCCGGGTGGTGTTTTGTGAGGCAATATACACATCGTCAGAGCGGATATTTCGCACCCACGCCTGGCCGCCGACAGCGCCTTTCATATCGAAAGACACACTGTCGGATGCCCGGTAACGGTAGCCACGGGTCATGTCCGCGCTGTAGCCGGTGTAATAGGTTTTGCCCTTCAGCGAGCCGTTCGCCACGTTGGCCTGATCGTCCAGCGTACTGCCTTTATAACGGACGATCCCGAACATCACGCTCATGTCCCAGGCTTTTAATAAGCCGCTTTGGGTATCGAGATAGTTATTGGATCCGAAATTAACGCGCAGGCGCGGGCCATGTTCAGCAACATATTTACCGTCCATATTACTGACGGATTCGTCCCACTTGTAATATTCGGCACCATAACTCACATAGTGCCGCATCCCTTCGGTATTGCTGCTCAACAAACTTTCCCCGGCCCGGGAAACCCCGGAAACCAATAAAGAACTCGCGACCAGCAAGCTGGATACGGTCTTTAATTTAATCATTTTCATGTTTTATTTCTACTTACGGGTRGATGGAGCTGGTTGCTTAGTAAGCAATAAGGGGATGCTAATGTCAGGAGGGGGATAATTAAAGTTATTTATCTGTTTTTAGTAAAAAAACGATCTTTTGATCTGTCATAAGCTAAATTATTGGTTATATAACAATTTTGTTTGACTTAATATCTGTATATTATTTCTGTAATTTGGCTTAAATATCAGATCCTTCATCGTTAAATTTAGCTTAAATAAAGATTTAATGACTGTTTTGATATTAATTTGTCTTAAGGAGTATAGCGGGTATTCATCCATGTAAATATATTTTACTTAAGTAATGCTTATTGAGTTTCAGGCGGGGGAATATTCAATATCAGAATTTGTCTATACAAAAGAAAGGCCGGACATTTCAAAAATGCCCGGCCTTTCCTTTATTCAGCTCTGATCAGACTGACGGCAGATTGCGGCCGTAATAGATTTCCTGCATTTCCTTGTAGAGCAAATCGGTGATTTCTTTACGCTCTTGCGCGCTCAGTTCATCCGGTTTGGCATTAAACAAGTAATGTTTGAGATCGAACTCTTTCAGTAACATCTTGGTATGGAAGATGTTTTCCTGATACACGTTGACGTCCATCATGTCGTACAGTGCTTTCATATCCTGCGACATGAAGTTCTGAATCGAATTGATGGAATGGTCGATGTAGTGTTTAACACCGTTCACGTCGCGGGTGAAACCCCGGACACGGTAATCGATGGTGACGATGTCGGATTCAAGCTGATGAATCAGATAGTTCAGCGCTTTCAGCGGCGAAATCACGCCACAGGTCGAGACTTCAATGTCAGCGCGGAAGGTACACAGCCCGCCTTCGGGATGGCTTTCCGGATAGGTATGCACACAGATATGGCTTTTATCCAGATGCGCGACCACGGAATTCGGCAACGGGCCCGGATGCTCGGTGGTATCGACATCACGCGGGTCCATCGGCTCTTCGCTCACTAAAATCGTCACGCTGGCGCCCTGTGGTTCGTAATCCTGTCGCGCCACGTTGAGGATATTGGCACCGATAATGGAGCAGGTTTCGGTGAGAATTTCCGTCAAACGGTTGGCGTTATATTCTTTGTCAATGTAGGCAATGTAGCCATCACGATCGTCTGCGGTTTTGGCGTAGCAGATATCGTAGATACAAAAACTCAGGCTTTTGGTCAGGTTGTTGAAGCCATGCAGTTTCAGCTTTTGCAATTTAGTTCACCCCCTTATGGATGCTGTATCAGCGTGCGGCTGACAGGGCATTCAGTAAATATTGCGGCAGGGCAAAGCTGCCGTGATGAATCGCCGGATTGTAATAACGGCAAGTTATGTCTGCGGCGTCGAAACGCGCCTGCAAGGTTTTGCTGTCAATCTGGCGATATTCCGGGCTGTTGGTCGCCCAGGCAAAGGTCATGATGCCGCCGTAATAGGTCGGGATCGCGGCCTGATAGAAACTGACATCACTGAAATAGTGGCTCAGTTTGGTGTGGCTGTTCACCGCTTCATCCTGCTGGAGGAAGCACACGCCATTTTGTGCCACGAAAATGCCGCCCGGATTGAGGCAACGGGCACAACCTTCGTAGAATGCCGACGTAAACAGGCTTTCTCCGGGACCGATGGGATCGGTGCAGTCGGAGATGATCACGTCGAAGGTTTCAGTGGTCTGATTAACGAAGTTCACGCCGTCGTCGATCACCAGTTTGAAACGCGGATCGTCATAAGAACCGGCATTATGGTTGGGCAGATACTGGCGGCAAAACTCCACCACGCCGGCATCAATTTCCACCATCGTGATCGACTCCACGCCTTTGTGGCGAGACACTTCGCGCAGCATTGCGCCGTCGCCGCCACCAATGATCAGCACCTTGCGGGCGCTGCCGTGGGCGAACAACGGGACGTGGGTCAGCATTTCGTGGTAAATGAATTCATCACGCTCGGTGGTTTGCACCACGCCGTCGAGCGCCATCACGCGACCCAGCGCCGCGTTCTCGAAAATCACCAGATCCTGATGATCGGTTTTCTCACGGTATAGCTCTTTATCGACGCTGAAGTACTGGCCAAAATGGGCGTGCAGCGTCTCATACCATATTTCTTTGGATGACGAGTTCCGGGACATGTCGTTGTTTCTCCTGATCAATCGCAGCCATAAAAATGGGCGCACATGATAGCTAACTCTGCCTGTCCATGCACGGTTGAATTTCAGACAGGTAAATGTAGATTAAGTGTAGACGAGGCAGGCGTGGTGCGAAAAATCGGGGGACAGGGGGAAAGAAAACAGGCTCCGGCATCAGAATGACGGAGCACACGGCTGAAAAACGGCTGACAGGATTCAGTTGGTGTAGGCCAGTAAACTCAGCGAGTCGCGGGCCAGAGACTTACATTTTGTCGGTTTAGGCACGGCGATCCCACTCAGATCACGGTAGCTTTCTTCGCCCATCGACTGCATGTTAAAGCTGTTGTAATTGCTCAGGTCCCAGCGGTTTTGCTGGGCGAAAAACACGATAGCCCGTTTGATTTGGGTGTTCGGCAGTTGTTCGTAACCGCAGTTATTTTTCAGATAAACGAAGACTGCCGTCAGATCCGCCAGATCTTCCGCTTCTGATTCACTCAGCGCCTGACTGGCGGAGGAGAAACCGAGCAGCGACAGTAATAACAAACACAGTGTTGTTTTTTTCATGGGTGTGTTCTTGTTCTTGTAGATTGAAAGTCAGAAGGACTTGGCTCACAGGCAGTTAAAAGGACGTTACCATATTTGCACTGAGCGGCACCAAATTTCTTTTACCGCTGAACCGCTTGACCTTCCCCTTAGGGGAAGGGATAGGCTGTCGTACTATTATGGCACGCCTGCGCCATCTGTCTGGTTATCACCCTTCAAAAGGACCGAAAAATGAACCGACGCGATTTCGTGAAGTGGACGACCCTGATGGGCGCCGCCAGTATGCTGCCCGGCTGGAGCCGCTTCGCGCTCGCCGCTGACCGCCCGGCATTGCCCATCCCGGCGTTACTCGAACCGGATATCCGCAGCGCCATTACGCTCACATTACAGCGCGGGCAGAGCCAGTTTCTGCCTGGCGTGAACACTGAAACCTGGGGCGTAAACGGTAATCTTCTCGGCCCCGCGTTGCGTATCCGTCGTGGGAAACCGGTCAGCGTCACCATCAATAACCGGCTGGATGTGGCCAGCACCGTTCACTGGCACGGGCTGGAAATTCCCGGTGACGTGGATGGCGGGCCGCAGGGATTAATCGAACCCGGCCAGAATCGCAAAGTCAGTTTGCAACTTGATCAACCCGCATCGACCTGCTGGTTCCACCCGCATCCGCATCAGACCAGCGGTTATCAGGTGGCGATGGGGCTCGCCGGGCTGGTACTGATCGAAGATGAAAGCAGTGACCTGTTGCAGATCCCAAAACGCTGGGGCGTGGATGATATTCCGGTCATTTTGCAGGATAAGCGCCTGAACGACGCCGGTAAAATCGATTATCAGATGGACGTCATGACCGCCGCCGTCGGCTGGTTCGGGCAACACATGCTGACCAACGGCGCGGTGTATCCGCAGCACGGAATTTCCCGTGGCTGGGTACGTTTTCGTTTACTCAATGGCTGTAATGCACGCTCGCTGCATATCGCCACCAGCGATCAGCGGCCGATGTATGTCATCGCCAGTGACGGCGGTTTCCTGCCTGAGCCGGTGAAAGTCAGCGATTTGCCGCTGCTGATGGGCGAGCGTTTTGAAGTGCTGATTGATTGCAGCGACGGCAAAGCCTTTGATCTGGTCACGCTGCCGGTGAAGCAAATGGGCATGACGCTGGCACCGTTCGACAAACCGTTGCCGGTGTTACGCATTCAGCCGACGCTGACCCAAAGCGGCAGTTCATTGCCGGACACGCTGGTGCCGCTTCCGGCGCTGGTGTCAGTGGATAATCTGCCGACCCGCTGGCTGCAACTGATGATGGATCCGCAGCTTGATCAGCAGGGTATGGCGGCGCTGATGAAACGTTATGGCCACAAGGCGATGGCCGGCATGAGCATGGATCACGGCGGGGGCGGGATGGCCGCAATGCCGGGTATGTCCGGTTCCGGTCACGACGGTCATGGCGGTATGGCAGGAATGGCAGGAATGGACATGAGTCAATCGTCCGGTGGTTATGATTTCATGCAGGGCAACAAAATTAACGGCAAAGCCTACGACATGAACCTGCCCGCTTTCGATGTGAAACAAGGCCAGTATGAGAAATGGACCCTTTCGGGCGAAGGCGACATGATGCTGCATCCTTTCCATATCCACGGCACACAGTTCCGTATTCTTTCTGAAAACGGTCAGCCGGTCGCGCCCCATCGTCAGGGCTGGAAGGACATCGTGCGCGTTGAAGGCGCCCGCAGCGAAGTGCTGGTGCGCTTTAATCATCTGGCGGATAAACAACATGCTTACATGGCGCACTGTCATCTGCTGGAACACGAAGACACCGGCATGATGCTCGGCTTTACGGTATCCGCGTGATCCGGTTTACTGCTTTCCTTTCTGTAATTTCTTAAAAATCAGCGGCCGGGGGCGATCCTCCGGCCCGCGTCTTTCCTTTCCCTCCCGTTTCTTTCTTTGCCTGTGCTACTCCTTCGAATATATATCTTTCAATTTGAAAGATTAAACTTTCAAAATGTGATCAATATATAATTAATATAAATTCAATATGATTATATTTTCAGCGTGGAGTAACAAAACATGAAAGCTTAAACCCACGTATCCCTACAGGAGAAGATGATGATCGATGTAATAACGCACGGTGCCGAGTGGTTTATCGGCCTGTTTCAAAAAGGGGGAGAGGTGTTTGTCGGCATGGTCACCGGCATTCTGCCTCTCTTAATTAGTTTGCTGGTCGTCATGAACGCGCTGATCGTGTTTGTCGGACAGCGGCGGATCGAACGTCTGGCGCAGCGTTGTGCCGGAAATCCGGTTTCACGTTATCTGCTGTTACCGGTGATTGGCACCTTTGTTTTCTGCAATCCGATGACCCTCAGCCTCGGGCGTTTTATGCCTGAAATCTACAAACCCAGCTATTACGCCGCAGGCTCCTACAGCTGCCATTCCATGAACGGACTCTTCCCGCATATTAACCCCGGCGAACTGTTTGTGTATCTCGGCGTTGCCAGCGGACTGACCACGCTGGGATTACCGCTCGGGCCGCTGGCCGTCAGTTATTTCCTGGTCGGTATGGTGACTAACTTCTTCCGCGGCTGGGTAACGGATCTCACCACCCGCATCTTTGAACGCAAGATGGGCATTCAGCTTGATCGTGAGGTTCAGTTGTAATCAGGTTCAATTCTAATCAGGTCAAATTCTAAAAAGCGGAGCAGAAAATGAGCGTTACGATTCGCATTAACCGGGGTGAAGGTGGCTGGGGTGGTCCGTTGCTGATTGAGGCGGTGCCCGGCAAAAAAGTGATGTATATCACGGCGGGCACGCGCCCGGCGATTGTCGACAAGCTGGCAGAACTGACCGGCTGGGAAACGGTAGACGGTTTTAAAGAAGGTGAGCCACCGGCAGAGGAAATCGGTGTGGCGGTAATCGACTGTGGCGGCACGCTGCGCTGCGGCATCTACCCAAAGCGACGCATCCCGACGGTTAATATCCATTCGACCGGTAAATCCGGCCCGCTGGCACAATTTATTACCGAAGACATTTATGTTTCCGGTGTCCGTGAGCATGACATCGTGCTGGAAAGCGCAGAGGCGGCTGAGCCGGTAAGCGCAGCGGCTAAACCCGCACCGGCTGCGGCAGGACGCGACTACGACACCACTAAAAAAATTACCGAACAAAGCGACGGCCTGCTGGCGAAAGTCGGGATGGGGATGGGCTCCGGCGTAGCCGTTTTATTCCAGGCCGGGCGCGACACCATCGACACCGTGCTCAAAACCATCCTGCCATTTATGGCGTTCGTGGCGGCGCTGATCGGCATCATTATGGCCTCCGGGCTGGGTGATCTGGTGGCGCACGGGCTGACGCCGCTGGCGAAAAGCCCGGTCGGGCTGGTGATGCTGGCGCTGATCTGTTCCTTCCCGTTGCTTTCTCCTTTCCTCGGCCCGGGCGCGGTGATTGCGCAGGTTATCGGCGTGCTGGTGGGGGTGCAGATCGGGCTGGGCAATATCCCGCCACATCTGGCGCTGCCTGCACTTTTCGCCATCAACGCTCAGGCGGCGTGCGATTTCATTCCTGTCGGACTTTCGCTCGCCGAAGCCAAACAGGACACCGTGCGTGTCGGCGTGCCTTCGGTGCTGGTCAGCCGTTTTCTGACCGGCGCACCGACGGTACTTATCGCCTGGGCCGCTTCCGCTTTCATTTACCAGTAAGGAGTCACTGTGCAAACCATTTATCAAACCACTATTACGCAAATCGGCGATTTCGCCCGTGAAGCCTTAACCGACCAGATGCTGATCACCTTCCGTGAAGGGGCGCCAGCGGATATTCAGGATTATTGCTTCATTCACCAGCCCGGGAAAATGGAAGGGGAATTGCATCGTGGCGCGTATATGGAACTGGCTGATGTGCGTTATCCGGTGACCGCCGTGGGAGAGGTGGCGATGCAAAATCTGCGCGAGCTGGGGCATATCACCCTGCGTTTTGACGGCAGTGCCGAGGCTGAGTTTCCCGGCAGCGTACATGTAAAAGGCACCACGCCCGACGATATTCCGCTGGGCAGCGTATTGAAATTTATCGATTAACTATCAGAGTCAGGAGTCAGTTATGGAACAGGTTGCAGTCGTGATCGGCGGGGGGCAGACGCTGGGCGCATTTCTCTGTCAGGGGCTGGCTGAATCCGGCTATCGCGTGGCGGTGGCGGATTTGAATGAGAAGAATGCCGCATCGGTGGCAGAGCAGATTAACCGGCAGTTTGGCGAGGAAAGGGCGTTCGGATTTGCAGTCGATGCCACCAATGAAGCCAGCGTAGAACAACTGGCGAAAGCGGTGGATCAGACGTTCGGCAGGGTCAGTTTACTGGTATACAGCGCAGGGATGGCGAAGGCATCGCCAATCACGGATTTTGCCCTCAACGACTTTGATCTCTCGTTGCAGGTCAATCTGGTGGGATATTTCCTTTGCGCCCGTGAGTTTTCGCGCCTGATGATCCGCGACCGTATTCCGGGACGCATTATTCAGATCAACTCCAAATCCGGCAAAGTGGGCAGCAAACATAATGCCGGTTACAGCGCGGCCAAATTCGGCGGCGTGGGGCTGACACAGTCTCTGGCGCTGGATCTGGCAGAGTACGGTATTACCGTGCATTCGCTGATGCTGGGCAATTTACTCAAATCGCCGATGTTCCAGTCATTATTACCGCAATACGCCAAAAAACTGGGCATTCAGGCCGATGAAGTCGAGCAGTATTACATCGATAAAGTGCCGCTGAAACGCGGGTGCGACTATCAGGATGTGCTGGATATGCTGCTGTTTTATGCCAGCGATAAAGCCTCGTATTGTACTGGTCAGTCGATCAATATCACCGGCGGTCAGGTGATGTTCTGATGTGTTCCGCCTCTGTTATGCAGGGGCGGATTACTCTGTCATTAACAACATCATGTTATTAACAACATCATGTTAAGGAGAAAATAATGACCCCGACTGCGGCATTAATATTCTGTGCGGTGCTGGCCTGGGTGGCACAAATCGCGCTCGGCTGGTGGCAGTTACAGCGCTTTAACCGGGCATTCGACAGATTGTGTTTACAGGGAAATGTGGGCGTCGGGCGTTCCGGCGGACGTTTCAAACCGAGAGTGGTACTGGCGCTGGCTTTCGATAAACAAGAAAAAGTCTGTGACGGCTTTTTACTGCGCGGCCTGACGATTTTCGCCCGCCCCCGGCCGGTAACGTCGCTTAATGGCATGAGCCGGGAACAATTGATGACAGGTGTGATCTTCCCGAAAGATCCGAATATTCAAACTGCACTATCATTAGCGATTGAACCGAAATCATGATATTTTCACTTTAAAAGCTATTATCTTTCAAAAAGAATGATGGCTGTGAATTTATCTTAAAATTTGAGCGAAAATCGTGATGAAACCTAAGCAACGGCAGGCGGCGATACTGGAGCATTTACAGCAATTTGGAAAGACGGCGGTGGACGATCTCGCCGCGCATTTCGCCACAACCGGCACCACTATCCGCAAAGATCTCACCCTGCTGGAAGAAGAGGGTGCAGTAATCCGCACTTACGGCGGTGTGGTGCTCAGCCGTGAAGAAGGCGACCAGCCTATCGACCGTAAAACCCACATTAATACCGGAAAAAAATTGCGCATTGCCCGCGCAGCTATTCAGGAAATTCAGGACGGCGACTCGCTGATTTTTGATGCGGGCAGCACCGTGATGCAGATGGTGCCTTTCCTCAGTCAGTTTAATAACATCACCGTCATGACCAACAGCCTGCATATCGTCAATGCGCTGGTGGAACTGGATAATGACCAGACCATCCTGATGCCGGGCGGCACCTATCGCAAAAAATCCTCCTCCTTCCACGGCAGTCTGGCCGAAAGCGCGTTTGATAAATTCAATTTCGACAAACTGTTTATCGGCGCAGATGGCGTCGATCTCGACGGCGGTGTTACCACATTCAACGAAGTTCACGGCGTCAGTCAGGCGATGTGTAAAGCGGCTGAGCGTATTTTCCTGCTGGTGGATTCGTCAAAATTTGGCCGCAAAAGCCCGAATGTGGTGTGCCACTTAGGCAAGGTCGATACGCTGATCACCGACAGCGGGCTTAGCAGCCAATACCGCGATGCCATCGAAAAATTGGGGATCCGCATTATTCTGGTCGGGGAAGACGATGAGTGACGCATTACTGAATTACGTATCTGAAAAATGGTGCTTTTGGGATAAAAAATATCGCGGTATCTAATGATTAAGTTTAGCTGACCCGGTTACACAGGAAGCTGACACCAGCGCTACTCATCGGCGGGTTCTTTGATATAATCCTTTCCACTATATGGTCGCTGTTTTTCTGAAAAACAGCGATAAGTATTCTTAAATCAGGTGGTTAGTCTTTATATGAAACATCGTGTTGACGTCATGATTTCCGAAGAGGAAGTCAAAACCCGAATTGCCGAGTTGGGCCGTGAAATCACCGAACACTACCGCGACAGCGGCAGCGAAATGGTGCTGGTTGGATTGCTGCGCGGTTCTTTCATGTTTATGGCTGACCTGTGTCGCGCCGTGGACGTGCCGCACGAAGTGGATTTCATGACTGCCTCCAGTTATGGCAACGGCATGTCTACCACCCGCGACGTTAAGATTCTCAAAGATCTCGACGAAGACATTCGCGGTAAAGATGTGTTGATCGTCGAAGACATTATCGACTCCGGCAATACGCTGAGCAAAGTGCGTGAAATCCTGCAACTGCGTGGCCCGAAATCTCTGGCCATTTGTACCCTGCTGGATAAACCCGAGCGCCGCGAAGTGGACGTAAAAGTCGAATACGTCGGTTTCCCGATCCCCGACGAATTCGTTGTCGGCTACGGCATCGACTACGCCCAGCGTTATCGCCATCTGCCGTATGTTGGTAAGGTTGTGATGCTGGACGAGTAAAGTTCGGCTGCGCCCCGCACAGCAGTTAATTAAAAACGGCCTTCAGATTTGGAGGCCGTTTTTTTATATTCATTTCAAATAATAAATAATCTATTCAACTTATCTGCTTGATATCCGGTAAAATTGAAACTTCTGCTTTTTAGGTATAGGTTATTTTTAATATTTACATGGATTATTATAGTTTCATATAATGCATGTCAGTTAATGGAATAAATAAGTTAATGAAAATAATCAGGGATGAAAAGATAAAAACTAGATACAGTTGAGGAACTTAATGGTACTTATTTCTATGCAGGAAAATCGAACCTGACTGCAGGAGAATTATTTTTCATGATTTGCTGTGAAAATGTCATTAATAAAAAATCCTTGCGGGTACTGCATGCAGTTCTTCTCCATAAAGCCGGGGTTGGAATTCATTGGTTTTCCCAGGAAAATAACTTCAAGTAACCTCCTCATTTACCGTCGTTACGATTTCAGGCTCAAAGCGACCTCTGCGTCTGCAAAAATGTTGCCTGGTTGAGTAAAGTAAGAGGGTAGAAAGAGGAGGTAACTAAATCATAGTGCTATAACCTCAGTGCCTTATATTACAAAAAAATATTTTAAACTAAATCAGCGGGTTCTTTTTCCTCCAAATATAGTTATCCTTGTTTTTTATTCTGAAAAATAACCATGGCATAACCCAGGCAAGTAAGAATAAAGGTATCGCTAAAATGACAGATAGATTAACAAAGTTATAGTTTTGGTAGAGTAACAGGATTAAAAGAGCTGAAATAAAAATCAAAATGATCCGTAAATATAAAATTAACTTCCTCGTAGGTCTGTCAATATAGGCCATGATTATTTCAGCACCACAATAAGGACATAGGGTGCTGTTTTCCTTTAATTTACTATCACAGAATCCGCATGTAGCATGCTCATCAACATGATTACTTTTCACGTAAACCTCTCGGACTGACTTTTGCTGTGTATGAATTTTTGCTAAATGTTATTTATTTGATTTTATTATCTTAATTAGTACTCTTTATCTCGAGTGTACTTTACATAATTTCTTTTGAAATTAGCAAGGGGATTTTTCTTGCAAACCGTAAGGGAATATGTGGGGGTTCTGTTAGTTTTTAGTAATGACTTCTTTTACCAAGATTGTTCTTATTTTGAATTTCTATATACAACCCTTATCTGAACAGGGGATAGGTTTTGTAATATAAATTATGGCTAAGACATTTCCTAGTAAGCTTGCCATGTGAATTTTTATTGAATACCTTGCTGACTGCTTCTTAATGCGGCTGAAATAAAAATCGGCAGGGGTAGCGAAAAGAACAGGCCAGGAATTGTAAAAAGCTCATACGCTAATGTTTCTGACTATCCATGCGCTGAGAGAACAAGACATTGTTCTTATTTACACGTTATTTGCTCGCTTGTCTGGCATCCGGTGTCATTTAAACTCATTTTTGTTTCGTAATACTTACTCAGTGCTTTGTTTATGATTAGATTTTCTGGACAGATACAAGTGATACTAATCTCCTCTCCCTGTGTTGAACACCGACAGGCGTCGATTCTCCGTGACTGAGCTTTTAATCAACCCGCAGTTATTGGCAGAACGCCGGGGCGCGCCGGAGACGCTTTTTGCGGTCAAAACCTCCGGGTCAGGGGCAGAAGCAACGATGCGCTATTCTGGTGCGTGCTTATATCTCCGTCGACAATTGAGAACATCAGACTGACAGGTTCAGATACTGTTGAACGGCGCTGAGTAATAAAAAGGCACTAAAAAAGGCACATTTTTGTGCCTTTTGTTTTTTGAATTTCTGTAGAGTAGGGCGGCTTGTTATTGCGGGTCGCCGTTCAGCAAGGCGGAGACGCCCTGACGGTAGCGCTGTTCCAGTGTTTCGCGGCTGGTGGCATCAACTTCTAGGTTGCGCAGACGTCCGTCCAGAATGCCGTAAACCCAGCCGTGCAGCGTGACTTTCTGGCCGCGTTTCCAGGCCGATTGCATCACGGTGGAGTGGCCGAGGTTGTAAACTTGCTCAACCACGTTCAGTTCACATAACTTATCGAGGCGCTTCTCTGGCGACAGTTCGCCCAGCAGGGAACTGTGTTTGTACCAGATGTCCCGGATATGCAACAACCAGTTATTAATCAAACCCAGTTCAGGGTTTTCAACCGCCGACTGCACACCGCCACAGCCGTAGTGACCGCAGATAATCACGTGTTCGACTTCCAGCACGTCGATAGCATATTGCACAACGGACAGGCAGTTAAGGTCGGTGTGGATGACCAGGTTGGCAACGTTACGGTGAACGAACAGTTCGCCTGGCTCAAGCCCTGTCAGGCGCTCGGCGGGAACACGGCTGTCAGAACAGCCAATCCACAGAAAGCGGGGTTTTTGAGATTGGGAAAGCCGCTCAAAGAAACCAGGATCTTCATCAATCATGGTTTTGGACCAGGCTGCGTTATTGCTGATGAGTCTTTCTATGTCATTCATTGATGTTAATAGCCTGTGTTACGAGCTGACTGCGATGGAGTAATATAGGGCAATGCCCCGACTTTTCAAACTGATTCGGCATCTCCGTTTACTCATTCTTACAACAGGGTTTTCACAAGAAGGTACGCTCCCTTTATGAATTATGCATTGGAACTGGAAAAGTTAACCAAAACTTACGCCGGTGGTGTACAGGCTTTGCGTGGAATCGATCTGCGCGTCGAAGCTGGCGATTTTTATGCCCTGCTTGGGCCAAACGGTGCGGGTAAATCCACCACCATTGGCATCATCAGTTCACTGGTCAACAAAACCGCCGGCAAAGTGCAGGTGTTTGGCTATGACATCGATAAAGATATCGTCAACGCTAAACGTCAGCTCGGGCTGGTGCCGCAGGAATTTAACTTCAACCCGTTTGAAACCGTCATGCAGGTGGTGGTTAATCAGGCCGGTTATTACGGCGTGCCACGTCCGCTGGCATTGCAACGTGCTGAAAAATATCTGACGCAGTTGGATCTCTGGGGCAAACGCAACGAGCGTTCGCGCATGCTGTCCGGCGGGATGAAGCGTCGTCTGATGATCGCCCGTGCGCTGATGCACGAGCCAAAATTGCTGATCCTCGATGAGCCAACGGCGGGTGTGGATATCGAATTACGTCGCTCAATGTGGGGCTTCCTGAAAGAGCTGAACGCACAGGGCACGACCATCATTCTGACCACGCACTATCTGGAAGAAGCGGAAATGCTGTGCCGTAACATCGGTATTATTCAGGGCGGCCAGTTGGTGGAAAACACCAGCATGAAGGAACTGCTCTCTAAGCTTAAATCTGAAACTTTCATTCTGGATTTAGGGGCGAAAAGCCCGCTGCCGGTGCTGGAAGGTTATCGCAGTAAGCTGACGGATACGTCAACGCTGGAAGTGGAAGTCATGCGCGAGCAGGGACTGAACTCCCTGTTCAGCCAACTGAGCAAGCAGGGCGTGCAGGTATTGAGTATGCGTAACAAGGCGAACCGTCTGGAAGAGCTGTTTGTCACGCTGGTGAACGGCAGCGAGGAAAAGAAATAATGTCGCAATTGTATTGGGTGGCACTCAAAAGTATCTGGCTGAAAGAGATCAACCGGTTTGGTCGCATCTGGATCCAAACGCTGGTTCCGCCGGTCATCACCATGACCTTATATTTCATCATCTTTGGTAATCTGATCGGCGCACAGATTGGCAACATGCACGGTTTCACCTACATGCAGTTTATCGTGCCGGGGCTTATCATGATGGCGGTGATCACTAACTCCTACGCCAACGTGGCCTCGTCGTTCTTCAGCGCCAAATTCCAGCGCAATATTGAAGAACTGCTGGTGGCTCCGGTGCCGACGCATGTCGTTATTGCCGGTTATGTCGGCGGCGGCGTGGCGCGCGGGATCTGCGTGGGGATCCTGGTCACGGCGATCTCGTTGTTCTTCGTGCCGCTGGTGATCCATTCCTGGTGGATCATTGCGCTGACACTGTTACTGACCGCGATCCTGTTTTCTCTGGGCGGTCTGCTGAACGCCGTGTTTGCAACAACGTTTGACGATATCAGCCTGATCCCGACCTTTGTGCTGACCCCGCTGACTTATCTGGGTGGCGTGTTCTACTCGCTTTCCCTGTTGCCGCCAATCTGGCAGGCGATCTCTAAGCTGAACCCGATCGTCTACATGATCAGCGGTTTCCGTTACGGTTTCCTGGGGATTTCTGACGTGCCGCTGGTGTTTACCATGAGCGTGCTGGTGGCATTTATCGCGGTGTTTTATTGGCTGGCGTGGTACTTGATCGAGCGCGGGCGTGGTCTGAGAAGTTGATTTTTCTGTGCTCCCTCCCCTGCGAAGGGGAGGGCTGGGGTGGGGTATCAAGGTCAAAAACTAAATTCAAAGTGTGCTTTAACTCATTGCTTTGTATTTAAAACCCCCTCCCATCCTCCCCCTTCGCAGGGGAAGGCGTTTTATCAAGCCACCTGAACAGGCACGGCTTTGGCGGTGCGTTTCAGTTGGTTTTCACCTTCGAAATAGGCCACTTTCGGTTTGTGCTGGCGGGCTTGTTCATCTGACATCTGCACGTAAGAACAGATGATCAGCAGATCGCCGACACAGGCACAACGCGCTGCCGCGCCGTTGACCGAAATAATACGCGAACCGCGTTCTGCCGCGATGGCGTATGTCGAGAAACGCTGACCGTTATCAACGTTATAAATATCAATTGCTTCGTATTCCAGAATGCCTGAGGCATCGAGAAAGTCCTGATCGATGGCGCAGGAGCCTTCGTAATGCAAATCTGCCTGAGTTACGTGAACCCGGTGCAGTTTGCCTTGCAGCATTGTACGTACCATTGCGTGTGACCCTTCGTGCGTAAATAGTCTGGGAACCCGCCGGTCTGACATAGCCAAATACTGATGTTTTCCGGCGGCCAACATAGTTGCCGATTTGACCTGCGCTGTCTACTGCGTCAGATCAACCTCCTGATTATCAATCAGTCTGGCTTTACCCAGCCAGGCCGCCATCAGGATCACCGCAGATGTACTGTCGACGGACAACTCCTGCAAGGTTTTCGCATCACGGATAAACAGTTCGTCCGGCGTGAAACCCGCTTCGCGAAGTTGCTGCGCGGTTTCCTGCAACATTTCATCGACATGGCGCTCGCCCTGGCTCAGCCGTTCAGCCAGCGCATTCATGATTTTGTTAAGCTGGGGTGCGAGTTTACGTTCCTCGGCAGTCAGATAGCCGTTGCGTGAACTCAGTGCCAGACCGTCTTTAGCGCGCACAATTGGCACGCCCACTATCTCAATATCGTAGCCCATGTCTTCCACCATGGTGCGCAGCAGCGCCAGTTGCTGGAAGTCTTTTTGCCCGAAACAGGCCACCTGCGGCTGCACCAGATTGAACAGTTTGCTGACGATGGTGGAGACGCCACGGAAATGTCCCGGACGGCTCGCACCTTCCAGAATGGTGGAAATCACTGGCACATCAACCTGTGTTTGGATCGCCAGACCTTTCGGATAGACTTCTGCCGGTGACGGCGCAAATACCAGATCCACGCCGCGTTTGTTCAGCTTCTCACAGTCTTCCTGCAAGGTGCGCGGATAACGCTCGAGGTCATCCGGGCGCTCGAACTGCATCGGGTTGACGAAAATACTCACCACGACCACATCGCCGCGGGCTTTGGCTTCTTCCACCAGCGTCATATGGCCTTCGTGCAGATTGCCCATGGTCGGCACCAGCGCGATACGTTTGTTATTCTTACGAAAATCCCGGATTTCGCGACGCAGCAGCGCCACGCTGTCAATTATCAACACCAGCCTTCTCCCGATTATTTAAAGGAATGTTCTTCACCCGGATACACGCCTTGCGCGACCTGATCAACATACAAACGCACCGCGCCACGAATATCGCCCGCTTCGCTGAGGAAGTCTTTGGCGAATTTTGGCGTATGGCCGCCGGTAATGCCGAATGCGTCGTGCATCACCAGAATCTGGCCGTCGGTCACATTGCCTGCGCCGATGCCGATAACCGGAATACTGAGTTCTTCGGTGACGCGGCGTGCCAGATCGACCGGCACACATTCCAGCACCAGCAGTTGCGCACCCGCTTCTTCGAGCATCATCGCATCTTTGATCAGCTGATTGGCGGCGACTTCATCGCGACCCTGAACTTTGTAGCCGCCGAAAATATTCACCGACTGTGGCGTCAGCCCCAGATGGCCACATACCGGCACTGCGCGTTCGGTCAGCATTCTGACCGTATCACACAGCCAGCTTCCGCCTTCGAGCTTGACCATATTGCCGCCCGCGCGCATCAGCACGGCGGCGCTTTCAAACGCCTGCTCCGGCGTGGCGTAACTCATGAACGGCAGGTCAGCGAGCAATAACGCGTGAGGTGCGCCGCGACGCACACAGCGCGTATGGTAAGCAATCTCTTCTACCGTCACTGGCAGGGTGGAATCCTGACCCTGAACGACCATGCCCAGAGAATCGCCAATCAGCATGACGCTGATCCCTTGTTCCGCAAACAGCTGCGCAAAACTGGCGTCATACGCGGTAATGGTCGCAAATTTATGTTTTTCCTGCTTCCATTGGCGAAGCTGGCTCAGCGTGGTTGGTTTCATGAACACGTTCCTTTGAATAATTCATCGGATGAATACGATGCCAGTATTCTACTGTATGAGCCGAAAGTCAGACAGCTTGTTTGATAACGGGCAGGATGATCTGTGTCTTAAGAAGTGATTAAGAAGCCTCGGCTATAATGGCAAAAACGGAGGGAACCATGCGAATTCTATTGATTGAAGACGACAAGATGATTGGCGACGGCATCAAAGCCGGGCTGGCGAAACTGGGTTTTACGCTCGACTGGTTTACCGACGGGCTGACCGGCAAGGCCGCGCTTGACAGTGCGCCGTACGATGCCGTGATCCTCGATTTAAGCCTGCCGGGTATGGATGGTATGCAGCTTTTGCGTGAATGGCGAAAGGCTGGCCGGGATACGCCAGTGCTTATCCTCACCGCGCGCGATGCGCTGGAGCAGCGCGTCGGCGGGTTGCAGGCCGGTGCCGATGATTATCTGTGTAAGCCATTCGCGCTGGTGGAAGTCGCAGCACGGTTGCAGGCGCTGATCCGCCGTCGCCACGGCGTGATAACGCCGAAGGTAACCCATGGCGCAGTGGAATTTGATCCCGCAGCCCGCAGTGTGACGCTCAACGGAGAAGCCGTGACGCTGACCCCGCGTGAAGTGACTGTGCTGGAGTTGTTTCTTCGCAACAAAGGTCGTGTGCTGGCGCGTACGCTTATTCAGGAAAAGCTCTACAGCTGGGAAGACGAGGTCAGCAGTAACGCGGTGGAAGTCCATATTCACCATCTGCGCAGCAAACTTGGCAAAGGCTTTATTCGCACCGTGCATGGCGTGGGGTACACGCTCGGGGATGAGATAAAACCGGGTGAAGGAGGGGAAGCGTGAGGCGGCTGAAGAAACTGCAAAAGCTGAACAATCTGAGTCTGCGCCTGCGCCTTATCCTGCTTTTTTCCCTGCTGGCGCTGCTGACCTGGCTGATTGCCAGCGGTGTAGCGTGGCATCAGACCCGCAAACATATCAACGAAGTTTTCGATACCCAGCAGATGCTGTTCGCCAAACGTCTGGCTGCCACCGGCTTAGGCGACCGGCTCAATCTGCAAAAAGACACTGAGCTGCCGGACACTAAAAAAATGGTCCGCAAGGGCTCACGCGGCCATACCGATGACGACGCGCTGACGTTTGCCATCTTCAATCGTCACGGGCAGATGCTGCTCAATGATGGCGAGAACGGCAAACGCATCCGTTTTGACGGTGACACGCAGGGGTTTAACGATGTCGAGCTGAGAGGGGACAGCGATGTCTGGCGTATGGTCTGGCTGACTTCGCCGGACGGACAATATCGCGTCGCGGTCGGGCAGGAACAGGATTACCGCAATGATATGGCCTGGAGCCTGGTGAGTGGCCAGCTGACGCCGTGGCTGGCTTCGTTGCCCATTTTGTTACTGGCGCTGATTGTGATGGTGACGCTTGAACTGCGGCCGCTGCGCCGCGTGGCGGAAGGTTTGCGTCAGCGCTCGCCGGAAGATGCCGCGCCCATCGAGACTCATCAGTTACCCGGTGAGGTGTTGCCGCTGGCAAATGCGCTCAATTCTCTGTTTGACCGCACGAGTGAGATGCTGGTGCGTGAACGGCGGTTTACGTCTGATGCCGCTCACGAGCTGCGCAGTCCGCTGGCGGCTTTACGTGTGCAAACCGAAGTCGTACAGCTTTCCGGCGATGACGCTGAAATGCGCGACCATGCGCTGGAAAATCTGACGATCAGTATCGATCGCGCTACGCGGCTGGTGGATCAACTGCTGACACTTTCTCGGCTGGAAAGTTTTTCCACGCCTGAAGAGCTGGAACGTATCGACTGGCCTTCGCTGGTCACTCAAAGTCTGGCGGAACAGGATTACCGCGCGCACGGCAAAGGTATCGAATTACGTTTTGAACAGCAGGGCGTTCCGCCTGAAATGCGTGGTCAGTCGCTGCTGCTTTCGCTGATGGTGCGCAATCTGCTGGATAACGCGATCCGTTATTCGCCAGCCGGAACCTGCGTGACGGTGCGACTGAAACCGTGGGGAATGACGGTTGAAGATCAGGGGCCGGGCATCAGCAATGAACATCTGGCAAGGCTCGGTGAGCGTTTTTACCGGCCACCAGGACAGGAACAAACGGGCAGCGGATTGGGGATTTCGATCGTACAAAGGATCGCGCAGTTACATCATCTGAACGTGGTTTATCAAAATAGAGCAGAAGGTGGGTTGGAAGTGCGGGTAAGTCGCTGAGCGACTTACCATTTGGTCAGACCGTTAAGCGGCACGCGGGCGAGCAGAGTTTGCAAGGTTTCGCCGTCAGGGAACACCAGTTCTGGTGCCAGATCGGCCAGCGGATACAGCATGAATTCGCGGTTTTTCATGTCGTAATGCGGCACCGTTAAACGCTCGGTGTTGATCACCTGATCGCCATAAATCAGCATATCAAGATCTAACGTCCGCGGCCCCCAGCGTTCGGCTTTGCGGACGCGTCCCTGATTTTGCTCGATCCCTTGTGTGCAATCGAGCAACTCTTCCGGCGGCAGCAGCGTATCGAGCGCCACCACAGCATTCAGATAATCAGGTTGATCCTGTGGCCCCAGCGGTTTACTGCGGTAAAACGGGGATGCGGCCACAAAGCGGGTGCGCGGCAAATGTGCCAGCGCCTCCAGCGCACAGTTTACCTGGTCAAGCGGACGGGCAAGATTACTGCCCAGAGCCAGGTAAACGCGGATCATTGACCGCCATCCTTGCGCGGCGCCCGTTTACGCGGACGGCGGGTACGTGCACGGCGTGCCGGTACAGCGTCGTCACCCAACGTACCGAGCATGCTTTTCTGCGATGCCGGTGTCGCTTCCTGGAACTCGCCCCACCACTGCGCCAGACTCTGCAATTCGCGGTGCTGTTCGACTTCAGCGCGCAGTACCAGTAAATCATACGCCGCGCGGAACTTAGGATGCTCCATCAGCTTGTGCGCACGTTTGCCCTGACGACGTGACAGGCGCAGTTGCAGCGCCCAGATATCACGTACCAGCGTGGTAATACGTTTTGGAATGGCCAGCGTACGGCATTGCTCGTCGAGCACATCGTTCATTGCCAGCGCGAAGGCGTCGTAATAGGTCAGACCGCCTTCCTGCGCCAGCTTCTGTGCATGCTCGATCACCGGATACCACAGCATAGCGGCGAACAGGAACGCCGGATTGACGCGCTGATCGTTATGCAGACGGTGGTCGGTATTTTTCAGCACCTGAATCAGAATGTGTTCCATCGGGCTGTCGCCTTGCTCAGTAAACTGGCGGGCAATCAGCGGGAACAACGGCTGGAACAGCTGGTATTCACAAAGCTTTTTATACGTCTCGTAACCGTAACCGGCCTGCAACAGCTTCAGGGATTCTTCGAACAGACGCGCTGGCGGGATTTCCTGTAACAGCGTCGCCAGACGTGGGATCGGTTCGGCCGTTTCCGGGCTGATTTTCATGTCCAGTTTGGCAGCGAAACGTACTGCGCGAAGCATACGCACCGGATCTTCACGATAACGGGTTTCAGGATCACCGATCAGACGGATGATGCCGTTTTCCAGGTCGCGCAGACCGCCGGTGTAATCACGTACGGTGAAGTCCGCGACGCCGTAATACAGGCTGTTAATGGTGAAGTCACGGCGCTGGGCGTCGTCTTCAATGGTGCCGAAAATGTTGTCGCGCAGCAGCATGCCGTTCACAGCCTGCTGGGATACGTTTTTATCTTCGGTTTCTTCGTGCTGTTCATGGTGACCGCGGAACGTCGCCACTTCGATGATTTCCGGCCCAAACATCACGTGAGCCAGACGAAAACGACGACCAACCAGACGGCAGTTACGGAACAGTTTGCGTACCTGATCCGGCGTTGCGTTGGTGGTGATGTCGAAATCTTTTGGTTTTTTATCCAGCAGCAAATCACGCACACCGCCGCCGACCAGGAAGGCTTCAAAGCCAGACTTGTTCAGGCGGTACAAGACTTTCAGGGCGTTTTCGCTGATATCACGACGAGAAATATTGTGCTCATCGCGGGGAATAATGGTCATCGCACGGGTTTCACCGGCGTAATCGAATGAGGGGCGCGGTTTCTGTACATGTTCGACAGAAGGGCGCGGAGCGCGCTGTACGTTGCGGTCGGCGCGCGGCTCGTTATTACGATCACCACGGTTATCGCTGCGTTCACCACGCGGCGGATAAGATGAAGAAGAGCGGCGGCTGTTGTTATTGCGGCGTTCGCCTCTGTTCGCGTTGTCTTCCCGACGGCCGCGATTTTCACGACGTTCAGGATTGTTTGCCTTCACATTGCCTTCGGCCACAGGAGACGGATCACGACGGGAATTCTCCTCGCGATTAGGTTCTCCATGAAGCGCGGCTTCGTCATGAACAGCCTTTTCTTCACGAACGACTTTATCTTCACGAACTAGCACCTTACGGCAAAAATTGGCTACTCGGGTAAAAATGGTACACCTCGATAGTGACTGAAAAAATTGACGTGACGCAAAAACAGCGGCTAATCATAGCTCACGACAGGCGCTTTGAGAATGCCGAAGTCACATCTGCTATGCATTAGCGCTCTGACGCGGTATCGCTGATGGTGTCCAGTGCGTTGTCGCCCAGCGTAATAATAAAGGCAAAGTGTAATCCTGCCAGTTTTCCGGCAACGTTTGCCCTAAAAATTTCAGCGCCTTAATGATAACCGGTCGCGGATCGCCTGCGGGCAGCGCCGGCGCGTGATTCTGCTTGGAAAGCTTGTTGCCTTCTTCATTCACCGCCAGTGGCAAATGCAGATATCCCGGCTGCGGATAACTCAGATGCCGGTACAGCGAAATCTGGCGCACGGTCGGTTCAATCAGATCCGCGCCGCGCACAATGTGATTCACGCCCTGAAAATGGTCATCGATCACTACTGCCAGATTATAGGCAAACAGCCCGTCGCGGCGACGGATAATAAAATCTTCTTCGGCCAGTTTAGGACTGGCCTGTAAATGCCCCTGAAAATCATCGTCAAAACCGTACACCGGCAACGTCTGATGCAGACGTATGGCCGCATTTTTCGGGCTGAGTTGCAGGCTGCGGCAGTGGCCGTCATAGGTGCCACCGATTTGCGCAATACGCTGGCGGGTACAGGTGCAGTAATAACTTTTTTGCTGCTGATACAGCCAGTCCAGCACGTCGCGGTAAGCGCCGTGACGTTTTGACTGCCAGAGTACATCGCCATCCCATTCCAGCCCGTAACGCTCCAGCGTTCTCAGGATACGGTCAGCAGAACCGGGGATTTCACGCGGCGGATCGATATCGTCAATGCGCACTAACCAGATACCGTTTTGTGAGCGGGCATGCAGATAACTGCCGAGAGCGGCGATCAGGGAACCAAAATGAAGGTCACCGGAAGGTGAGGGAGCGAAACGGCCTGTGTAGTGTTGTTCTTGCGACATACGAATGGGGACAGCGTTAAAAGGGAACGCGGTGCATGACGCACCGCGTGGAACCCGGGGACTTAGCCAGCCATCTGCTTTTCGCGGATTTCTGCCAGAGTCTTACAGTCGATACACAAATCAGCGGTAGGACGGGCTTCAAGACGGCGGATGCCAATCTCAACACCACAGGAATCGCAATAGCCGAAATCCTCGTCTTCCACTTTTTTCAGTGTTTTTTCAATCTTTTTGATCAGCTTACGTTCACGGTCACGGTTACGCAGTTCGAGGCTGAATTCTTCTTCCTGAGCGGCACGGTCTACCGGATCAGGGAAGTTTGCGGCTTCATCCTGCATGTGTGAAACGGTACGATCGACTTCATCCCTGAGCTGATTGCGCCATGCTTCAAGAATCTTTTTGAAGTGAGCCAGCTGAGCGTCGTTCATATACTCTTCGCCCGGCTTCTCTTGATACGGCTGCACCCCAGCGATAGCGAGAATGCTCAAGGACGACGTCTTACGGGTTTGGCCTTCTTGCATGATGCTTCTCCTACATAACACGCACTATGTTCATCCACTTTTCCCGTTCCGGCATAGCCGCAACGTACAGGCTTCGAACATTTCGATCCCCAACGGGGGAAAAAATCAGGCCGCTATAAATAACAGAAGGCAACGAGGTTGGCAATTATTCATCGCAGGTGCTTGACAAGCCTGTGAGGAAAAGCGTATTCGCGACCTGTTTTTTATGCCGCCGACAGGTTATTACAGGGTTATCCGAACTCTTTATGTTCACTGGCTGATATTGCCAGCAGCGGTAACCTTTTTGTGAGGCGCATACCCTCAGCAGAAAGCTCAGCACTGTAGCACATCACTTCGACACCCTTGTTTTGGACATACTTCAGTAAATCGGTATAACGCGGATCAATATGGTGTGCAGCGGATACGCTTTCAATACCTGAATGTAAAACAGCGAAGAAAAGTACCGCCCGCTGCCCCTGCTCTGCCATCGACTGTAACTCGCGTAAATGCTTCTGACCGCGCAGTGTGACTGCGTCGGGGAAGAATCCCAACCCCTCCTGCAGCAACGTGACAGACTTCACTTCAATATAGCAGTCCGGTTGATTTTCTGCCTGTAACATCAAGTCTATACGGCTGTTTTCGGCGCCGTATTTTACTTCTGTTGTTAATTTACTGTAACCGGATAATTCCGGTATTTGCTGTTCATTGATTGCCTCACGGACCAGTTGATTGGCCCGCAGCGTATTGACGCAAATCCAGTGTTTTTGTTGGGTTTCGGTCAGTTCCCAGCTGTGTGGATATTTACGTTTGAGATTGTCCGAGGTGGAATACCAGACGGTGTCGCCGGGAGTCGCGCAACCGGTCATCGCGCCGGTGTTGGCGCAGTGCAAGGTCAGTTCCGTGCCGTCCGGCGTAATCACGTCAGCGAGAAACCGTTTGTAACGTTTGATCAGCGTAGCCGATTGAAGCGCAGGCTCGAAGTGCATGAAAGTTTCCGTGTGAAATGTTCTTGTTAAAAAGAGGGCTAAAAGAGATCAGGTTGCCTGCGTATCGCCCAGCGGCCAGGTTTGCAGGCAGTGATAACGGGTGCGCCCCCGCTCAAACAGGGATTCGTACAAACTGAATTCTGTGGCGTCCAGTTGCCAGCCAGGTGTGGCCGGAGGAACCGCGACCGGACGGGTCGCATTGCGGTACAGCGACACATGCGGATGAAACGGCAGTGTACTCTGATGACAACCGTTGCGCGCAGCGTGAGATCGCAATACGGACGCCAGTTGCAACAAGGCATTGGGCGCGCGTTTTGTGCCAATCCATACCACGCCGGAGCCCGGCCAGTGGCCAATATCATCCAGTACTACGCTGAATTTCTGTCCCTGAATGCGCCCGGCGACGCGGGTCAGCGCGGCCTCTTTGAGGGCGCTGACTTCACCGAGAAACGCCAGCGTAATATGCAGATTAGCGGCTGTGACGGGGCGGCCAGTGTCCGCCGGGAAGTGGTCCGCGCGCCACTTAATCACCTGCTTTTGCATTTTTGCGGGCAGCGATAAGGCGAAAAACAGGCGGCGTTCGGCAGACATAGAGATTCCTGTGAAGACAAATCACGGCAACATGCCGGATGTGGGGCTAAATGCTACAATGCCCGCCGTTTAAAGTTAACTCTCATGGAGCATTCATTGTCTTCTTTGCCGGTCAGCGCCGTACTCGAACCGCTTTTAGCTGCACTGCAACAGGCTCAGCAGGTGCTGTTGCTTGCGCCAACCGGTGCCGGTAAATCCACCTGGCTGCCGTTGCAGTTGCTGAAACAGGCCAACCTGTCGGGTAAGATCCTGCTGCTTGAGCCGCGCCGTCTGGCGGCGAAAAATGTCGCTTTCCGTCTGGCGCAGCAACTGAATGAAACGCCGGGGCAGACAGTGGGGTATCGCATGCGTGCAGAAAGCAAAACCAGCGCGGCGACCCGTCTTGAAGTGGTGACCGAAGGCATTCTGACCCGCATGGTACAGGCTGATCCCGAACTGACCGGCGTGTCGATGGTGATCCTCGATGAATTCCATGAGCGCAGTTTGCAGGCCGATCTGGCGCTGGCATTGTTGCTCGATGTGCAGAATGCGCTGCGCGATGATTTAAAAATTCTGATTATGTCGGCCACGCTCGACAACCTGCGCCTGTCTTCTTTACTGCCTGATGCGCCGGTGATTGAATCCGCAGGCCGCAGTTTTCCGGTCGACAGGCAGTATCTTTCTCTCGCGACACACGAACGGCTGGATGAAGGCGTGGCGCGGGTAGTCAGCCGTCTGATGAGTGAAAATCACGGCTCGATGCTGCTGTTTTTACCCGGTGTGGCGGAAATCACCCGTGTACAGAATTTGCTGACCGGCAGACTGACGGACGACGTCGATCTCTGCCCGTTGTACGGTGCGCTGTCGCTGGAACAACAGCAAAAAGCCATTCAGCCCTCACCGGCCGGACGCCGCAAAGTGGTGCTGGCGACGAATATTGCTGAAACCAGTCTGACCATCGAAGGTATCCGTCTGGTGGTCGACAGTGGTCTGGAGCGCAGCGCGCAGTTTGACCCGCGCAGCGGCCTGACGCGGCTGGTAACGCAACGCATCAGCCAGGCGTCGATGACCCAACGTGCGGGCCGTGCCGGTCGTCTGGAGCCGGGCTTGTGCTGGCATCTTTTCAGCAAAGAGCAGGCGGAACGCGCCAGTGCTCAGGCGGAAGCCGAAATTCTGCAAAGTGACCTGAGCAGTTTCTGGCTCGAGTTGTTGCAGTGGGGCTGTCAGGATCCGGCGCAACTTCAGTGGCTGGATATGCCGCCCCCCGCTTCGCTGTCTGCCGCAAAAAATCTTTTACAGCAGCTTGGCGCAACCGATGCGCAGGGCAAACTCACCACTGCCGGACAACGCATGGCCCGGCTTGGCTGTGAGCCGCGGCTGGCGGCGATGCTGATTTCTGCCACAGCACAAAGTCCCGATGCGCTGGCAACGTCGGCGCTGCTGGCGGCAATGCTTGAAGAACCGCCACGCGGCGGGTTACCGGATATGGATTACTGGTTCAGCCGTCCGCAGGGAAACTGGCAGCGGCGGGCAAAACAACTGGCGCAGCGTACCGGCGCGAAAAGCGGTGAGCCTGATGCTTCGCTCGCGCCGTGGTTACTGGCGCGGGCGTTCAGCGATCGTATTGCCCAGCGTCGCGGCGAAGATGGCCGTTATCTGCTGGCGAACGGACTGGGGGCGTCCTTGCCGCAGGGTGACGGATTAACCCGCGCACCGTGGCTGGTCGCGCCGCAGTTATTACAGGGCAACAACAGCCCGGATGCCCGTATTTTGCTGGCGATCACGCTGGATATTTCGCAACTTCCGTCGCGCCTGCCGGATGTCGTCAAAGAACAGACGGCGGTAGAATGGGATGAAGAAAAAGGCACGCTGCGCGCCTGGCGCCGCTGGCAGATCGGGCGTCTGGTGCTGAAAGCCAATCCGCTGGCAAAGCCGGACGACGGAGAGCTGCAACAGGCGCTGATCGACTGGATCCGCACGCAGGGTTTGCAGGCGCTGAACTGGTCGGTCGCCGCGGAGCAATTGCGCGTGCGGCTTCTTTGCGCCGCAAAATGGTTGCCGGAAGCCGACTGGCCTTCGGTTGACGATCAGGCTTTGCTCGACGGTCTGGAACGCTGGTTACAGCCTTCTTTACAGGGTGTTCGTTCGCTGAAATCGTTGCAGCAGGTTGATTTACATGATGCCTTGCTAAGGCTGCTTGACTGGCAACAGCGTCAGCGTCTGGACAGCGCGTTGCCGACTCATTACACCGTGCCGACTGGCAGTCGTCTGCCAATCCGTTATCATGCAGACCAGCCACCGGCGCTCTCGGTGAGAATGCAGGAGATGTTCGGCGAGCAGCGTAGCCCGCAACTGGCGGAAGGGCGTGTTGCTGTGGTGCTGGAACTGCTGTCACCGGCACAGAGGCCGTTGCAGATCACCGCCGATCTGGCGGCATTCTGGCAGGGTTCTTATCGCGAAGTGCAGAAAGAAATGAAAGGGCGCTATCCGAAACATCCGTGGCCGGACAATCCGGCGCAGGCATTGCCGACGCGCCGTACCAAGAAGTCTTCAGCGCCATGATGAAATGTGCATGGAAAGAACAATTTTTCAGACATTTCTTCTGGGCGAAACATAAAGCGGGGCACAGAGTAAGCGCCTTGCGGCCTGAACTTCAGGCCAGATAGACTATCCATTTGAAATCAAAAATGAAAATGACTCAGCTAAGCAGAATCATTATGACGAACACAGCAGCACGTTGGGAGATTGACTGATGTCTGGCGATGATCGCGAGCCGATTGGCCGTAAAGGTAAACCTGCCGGGCGCAAGCCTGCGCGGGCTCGTCCCGTTCGCCGTAGCCGCCGGGATGACGACTACGAAGAATACGAAGAGGAAATCGATGACGAGTATGAGGATGATGATGACTACGAAGAAGAACGGGAGTCACGCATGAGCCGTAAAGCCCCGCCGCGTAAAGCGAACAAAGGCGGGAAGAAAAGCGCCAGGCGCCGTCTGTTCTGGTTATTAGTCAAACTGTTTGTCGTCTTCCTGATTTTGCTGGGGATTTACGCGGTTTATCTCAACAAGCAAATTCATGACCGCATCGATGGCGGCAAAGTCTGGCAGTTACCTGCGGCGGTGTATGGCCGTCAGGTCAATCTTGAGCCGGACATGCAAATCAGCAAAGCTGAAATGGTCGGATTGCTGGAAGGCACGCAGTATCGCGAAGTGACGCGCATCACCCGTCCGGGCGAGTTTACGGTTCACGCGAATTACATTGATTTGCTGCGCCGTCCGTTTGATTTTCCGGAAGGAAAAGAAGGGCAGGTCAACGCCCGCCTGATGTTTGACGGCAACAGTCTTTCCGAGATTAAAAACCTGGATAACCAGCGTGATTTCGGTCTGTTCCGCCTCGATCCGCGTCTGATCACTATGTTGCAGGCGTCTAACGCCAACGGTGAACAGCGTCTGTTCGTGCCACGTTCCGGCTTCCCTGATTTGCTGGTCGATACGCTGCTGGCCACGGAAGACCGTCATTTCTATGAGCATGACGGTATCAACTTCTATTCCATCGGTCGTGCCGTGGTGGCTAACCTCACCGCCGGTCATGCGGTGCAGGGGGGATCAACGCTGACGCAACAGTTGGTGAAAAACCTGTTCCTGACCAACGAACGTTCGCTGAGCCGTAAAGCGCGTGAAGCGGTGATGGCGATCCTGCTGGATGCAGATTACAGCAAAGACCGCATTCTTGAGCTGTATCTGAACGAAGTGTATCTCGGCCAGAGCGGTTCTGATCAAATCCGCGGTTTCCCGCTGGCAAGCCTGTATTACTTTGGCCGTCCGGTGAACGAACTGAGTCTGGATCAGCAGGCATTGCTGGTGGGTATGGTGAAAGGTGCCTCGCTGTATAACCCGTGGCGTAATCCGCAAATGGCCTTGCAGCGTCGTAATCTGGTGCTGCGTTTGCTGGTTGATCAGAAAGTTATCGATCAGGAACTGTATGACATGCTCAGCGCGCGTCCGCTGGGCGTGCAGCCGAAAGGCGGGGTGATTTCGCCGCAGCCTGCGTTTATGCAGATGGTGCGTCAGGAACTGCAGGCTAAACTGGGCGATAAAGTTCAGGATATGTCCGGGGTGAAAATCTTCACCACGCTGGATCCGATTTCTCAGGATGCGGCGGAAAAAGCGGTCGAGGAAGGCATTCCGTTACTGCGCAAGAAAAGCGGTTTGAATGATATCGAGACGGCGATGGTGGTGGTTGACCGTTATACCGGTGAAGTGCGGGCGATGGTCGGCGGCGCGGAAACGCAGTTCGCGGGCTTCAACCGTGCGATGCAGGCGCGACGTCAGGTCGGCTCGCTGGCGAAACCGGCGACCTATCTGACCGCGTTGTCTCAGCCGGATAAATACCGGCTCAATACCATCCTTGCCGATCAGCCGCTGACGTTGAAACTGGCAAATGGTCAGACATGGTCGCCGAAAAACGATGACCATCAGTTCCGCGGTCAGGTTCTGTTGGTGGATGCCCTGGCGCGCTCGATGAACGTCCCGACAGTCAATCTGGGGATGGCCGTTGGTCTCGACAACATCACCAAAACGCTGATTGATCTGGGGATCCCTAAAGAGTCGCTGAACCAGACGCCATCAATGTTGCTGGGTGCGATTGCGTTAACGCCAATGGAAGTTGCGCAGGAATACCAGACCATTGCCAGTGGCGGCAACAAAGCGCCACTGTCAGCGGTACGCTCAGTGATTGCGGAAGACGGCACCGTGCTCTATCAGAGCTTCCCGCAGGCTGTGCGCGTGATCCCTTCTCAGGCAGCGTATCTGACGTTGTATGCCATGCAGCAGGTAGTGCAGGAAGGGACCTCGCGCGCACTGGCGAACAAGTTCCCGAAACTGCATCTGGCGGCGAAAACCGGTACGTCGAACGAACTGCGTGACAGCTGGTTTGCCGGTATCGATGGCAATCAGGTAGCGATCACCTGGGTAGGCCGCGACAACAACGGCCCGTCCAAACTGTGGGGTTCTACCGGTGCGCTGGTGCTTTACGGACGGTATCTGGAAAACGGCACACCTCAGCCCCTGGATCTGCAAATGCCGGAAGGCATCAGTACGATGAATATTGATGGCAGCGGTAACTTTGTCTGTGGCAACAGCGGCGGCTTGCTGGGCGGCAGTGGCGCGGTGCGTTCAATCCCGGTCTGGACTGATTCACCGGACGCCATGTGTCAGGCTTCTGTGAGCGCTGTTCAGCAACAGCAACAACAGATCCAGCAGCAACAGCAACAGCAACAACAACAGCAGCAATCCGGACAGCAGCAACAGCCACAATCTCAGGATGAGAAGAAAGACAGCAACGGCGTGGCGGGCTGGATCAAGGATATGTTTGGCTCAGGCAACTGATAATTAATTGATTTCGTAAAGCTAAAAAGGGCGCAATGAAAATTGCGCCCTTTTTTATTTGTCATTCTTAATCCAAATTTACCTACCCCATTTCACATTTCCAGCAAGCAAGTCACATTCATCCCCGTTTAATTTATAAGCGTTTTTACCCACGTTTAACATGAGGATACTTTTTATTCATTCGGAAAAGCCATGCATTAAATAGGCTTGCAGCCGCGTAAGCATTGAGCATAATATGCAACGTTCATAATAATAATTATCGTTTACATTCCCATTACTCTTCCAGAGATTATGCAATGGCTTCTCAATGCTCGCTTTCAACTTCAGTCCAAAAAGGTGCATTTAAGCGCCGGACGTTAGCTTTAACCCTCGCCGCTGCGCTGGGCTCTGCCGCGTTTTATGCGAGTGCAGCCACCAAAGCCCCGGCAAAAGAAGACACTATAAACGTGACCAGCTCGGCAATGGCCGAAGCGGCACCCGAATCTGCGTGGGGGCCGGCGGCCACTATCGCGGCAAAACACAGCGCGACCGGCACAAAAACCGACACGCCACTGGTGAAAACGCCACAATCTATTTCCGTGGTGACCCGTGAAGAAATGGACATGAAACAGCCTGCTTCAGTAAAAGAAGCCTTAGGCTACACGCCGGGCGTTTTCGCCAGCCGTGGCAGTTCCTCCACCTATGATGCGATCGCTATCCGCGGTTTCACATCGGTGAACACCAACCAGTATCTCGATGGCATCAAACTTCAGGGTGACAACTATTCTGAAGTGTCGATGGATCCGTACATGCTCGAGCGTGTTGAAGTGCTGCGCGGGCCGTCTTCCGTTCTGTACGGTAAGAGTAATCCGGGCGGTGTAGTCAGCATGGTCAGTAAACGCCCGACCACTGAACCGCTGAAAGAAGTGCAGTTCAAAATGGGTACAGACAACCTGTACCAGACCGGCTTTGATTTCAGCGACGCCATCGACGACGCGGGCGTGTATTCCTACCGTCTGACCGGCGTGGCGCACAGCCAGGATACTCAGCAGGAGATGGCGAAAGAGAAACGCTACGGTATCGCGCCGTCTTTCACCTGGCGTCCTGATGATAAAACCAGCTTCACTTTCCTGAGCAACTTCCAGAACGATCCGGATGCCGGTTTCTACGGCTGGTTACCGCGTCAGGGCACCGTGGTGCCGTATTACGACGCCAACGGAAAAGCACACAAGTTGCCGACCGACTTCAACGAAGGCGAAGAAAGCAACAAGATGTCCCGCAACCAGAAAATGGTCGGTTACAGCTTCGAACACGGCTTTAACGACACCTGGACCGTGCGTCAGAACCTGCGTTACACCAAACTCGATACCCAATACAAAGGCGTTTACGGCACCGGTTATGTCGGGAATGGCGTGATGAGCCGCGCGTACGTTCAGTCAAAAGAGAAACTGGCTAACTTCGATGTGGATACCCAGGCGCAGGCTAAATTTGCCACCGCAGATGTCGATCACACCTTGCTGATGGGTGTGGATTACATGCGTATGCGTAACGACATTGATGCCGATTATGGTTCCGCCAGTAATCTGAACATGAGCAACCCGCAGTACGGCAACAGTAATGTGTCCTTGTACTTCCCGTATGAAGTTCTCAACCGTCAGGAGCAAACCGGTCTGTACGCACAGGATCAGGCGGAATGGAACAAGTGGATCCTGACCGTTGGCGGTCGTTACGATTTCGCAAAAAGCTCGACGTTTACCCGTTCAAGCAACAGCGCTACGCAAATTAATGACCAACAGTTTACCTGGCGCGGCGGTCTGAATTATCTGTTTGATAACGGCATCTCCCCGTACTTCAGCTACAGCGAATCCTTTGAACCGACAGCGGGTTCTAACAAGGATGGGAAGCCGTTTGATCCATCAATCGGTAAACAGTACGAAGCGGGTGTGAAATACATTCCGAACGATCGTCCGATCAGTCTGACGGCGGCCGTATATCAGCTGACGAAAACCAAAAACCTGACCAACGATCCTACCGATCAGACGAATACCTTCAGCGTTCAGTCAGGTGAAATTCGTTCCCGTGGTCTGGAACTGGAAGCGAAAGCCGCACTCAACGCCAACATCAACATGACGGCGTCTTACACCTATACCGATGCGAAGTACACGCACGACCTTGCTTATGAAGGCAAGCGTCCTGCTGAAGTGCCTGCGAACATGGCATCACTGTGGGCGGATTACACCTTCCACGAAACTGCACTGAGCGGTCTGACTGTGGGTTCCGGCGTTCGTTACTTCGGTTCAACCTCCAGCTTCTACACGACGGGCGATAAGACTAACGAAGCCTTTAATGTTGCCGGTTACACACTGGTTGATGCGACGATCAAATACGATCTCGCACGCTTTGGTCTGCCGGGCTCTTCCGTTGGCGTGAACGTCAATAACCTGCTGGATCGCGAGTATGTGGCAAGCTGCTACCGCGATTACGCCTGTTACTGGGGCGCGGAGCGTCAGGTGGTTGCCACCGCAACCTTCCGTTTTTAAGAGTCTTCGAATAGTCAGTATGTAAGCACTAAAATCCGGGCACGCAGGTCGTGCCCGTTTCCTGTTCTCAACCCGATGTCGACGTAGAAAATCTTATGCCTGATAACAACGTACATCCGTCTTCCCCGCTGCCAGACAGCGTCTTCCGCCTGCAGGACGTGAGTTTCAGCGTCCCGGGACGCACGCTTCTCGCGCCATTATCCCTGACCTTTGCGCAGGGGAAAGTGTGTGGCCTGATTGGTCACAACGGGTCAGGAAAGTCGACGTTATTAAAAATGCTCGGGCGGCATCAGTCTGCGACATCTGGAACGATTTACCTCAATGACACGCCGCTGGCGCAGTGGGACAGCAAAGCTTTTGCGCGTCAGGTTGCCTATTTGCCGCAGCAACTCCCCGCCGCAGAAGGCATGACCGTGCAGGAACTGGTGGCGATTGGCCGCTATCCGTGGCACGGCGCACTGGGTCGTTTCAAACATCAGGATAAAGAAAAGGTCGAAGAAGCCATTGCGCTGGTCGGCCTCAAACCGTTCGCCCGGCGTCTGGTGGACAGCCTCTCCGGCGGCGAACGTCAGCGTGCCTGGCTGGCGATGATGGTGGCGCAGGACAGCCGTTGCCTGCTGCTCGATGAACCGACCTCTGCGCTGGATATCGCCCATCAGAAAGATGTGCTGGCCTTGATCCAGCGTCTGAGCCGTGAGAAGGGCTTAACCGTGATCGCCGTGCTGCATGATCTGAACATGGCTGCCCGCTATTGCGATCAACTGATGGCGCTGCGCGGTGGTGAAATGATTGCCCAGGGCGCGCCGGAAGAGATGATGCGCGGCGATGTACTGGAACAGATTTATGGCATTCCGATGGGTATTCTGCCGCATCCTGCGGGTGGCGCGCCGGTGAGCTTCGTATACTGATATGTCTGATATTTCAAATTTTTCCGGAATCACCCGTCGTCGTCTGTTGCAGATGATGGCGCTTTCTCCGTTGCTGACCTCGGTGCCTGCGCTGTCGGCATCGCGTCCCGATCTCAGCCGCATTATTGCTCTCGAATGGTTACCGGCTGAACTGCTGATCGCACTCGGCGTGATGCCGCTGGCGATTGCCGATATCCGTAATTACAACACCTGGGTGGTTGAACCACCGCTGGCACCGGGCGTGATTGATGTCGGTCAGCGTACCGAACCCAATATGGAACTTATCCAGCAGCTAAAACCTTCGCTGCTGCTGATCACCGCCGGTTATGGTCCGACGACCAGTCAGCTCGAATCCATCGCGCCGGTTCTGGGTGTCAAAGCCAATGACGGTTCGGCAAAACCGCTCAATCTGGCCATCAGTTCCCTGCATAAACTGGCGGATCGTCTCGGTTTACAGGATCGCGCCGAAACGCATTTGCAGCTGTACCGTGACACGCTGTTGCAAACCCGCGAACAACTGAAGCCGGTCGCGCAGCAGCCGCTGCTGTTAATCACCTTTATTGATACGCGCCACGTTCTGGTGTTTGGCATGGGCAGCATGTTCCATGAAGTGATGGGTGAGCTCGGGCTGACCAACGCCTGGGCCGGGGAAGGCAGTTTCTGGGGCAGCGTATCGGTCGGCGTCGAGCGCCTGACCCGTATTAAAAACGCCCGCGTGTTGTGTTTCGAACACGACAACGCCGACATGATGGAGGCAGTAGCAAAAACGCCGCTGTGGAAATCCATGCCGTTTGTGCGCGCGAACCAGTTCAGCATCGTGCCCGCCGTCTGGTATTACGGTGCAACCTTCAGCGCGATGAATTTCTGCAAAATTCTCACCAGCACTCTGGGGAAACCGGTATGAACCGCCGTTCATTCAGCGTTTCGCTGACTCTCCTGATTCTGCTGGCGCTGGCCGCCGGTGCGCTCAGTCTCTACAACCTGAATCAGCAACTGCCTTATGCGCAGTGGCGCGGGGCGTTGTGGCAGCCTGATATCGATAATGTCCAGCAGATGCTTTTCCATTACAGCCTGCTGCCGCGCGTCGCTGTGGCCTTGCTGGCCGGTGCCGGGCTGGGGCTGGTTGGTTTGCTGTTCCAGCAGGTATTACGTAATCCGCTGGCAGAGCCCGCGACGCTGGGTGTTTCGGCAGGCGCGCAGCTCGGCCTGACGGTCGCCACGTTGTGGGCACTGCCGGGCGGGATGATCACCCAGCAGTTTGCCGCCATGGCTGGCGCGGTGGTGATTGGTGCACTGGTGTTCGGCATCGCCTGGGGCAAACGCATGTCACCGGTCACGCTGATCCTCGCCGGTCTGGTGCTGGGCTTGTATTGCGGAGCGGTGAATGGCCTGATTGGCATCTTCAACTACCAGAACCTGCAAAGTCTGTACATGTGGAGCAGCGGGGCGCTGAACCAGCAGGACTGGGATATCGCGAACTTCCTGCTGCCGCGGGTGATTATCGTCTGGCTGCTGGCGTTTCTGTTGCAGCGTCCGATGACGCTCCTGGGGCTGGATGATGGCGTCGCCAAAAATCTTGGCCTCGGCCTGTCAGCGGCGCGTCTTGCTGTGCTGACGCTGGCGATTTTAATGAGTGCGCAACTGGTCAATGCGGTCGGGATCATCGGTTTTATCGGCCTGTTTGCACCGCTTCTGGCGAAAATGCTCGGTGCACGTCGTCTGGCTGCACGGCTGATCATTGCGCCGGTTATCGGTGCGCTGCTGCTTTGGCTTACCGATCAGGTGATGCAAACCATTACCACATTTTGGATGGAGATTCCGACCGGTGCCGCGACAGCGCTGGTGGGCGCGCCGCTGCTGTTATGGCTGCTGCCGCGTTTGCGCAATAACATGACACCGCCGCCAATGGATCAGGGCGATCACGTACCGGTTGAACGTCAGCATCTGGTGCGCTGGATGTCACTGGCGCTCGCCGTGCTGTTACTCGGGTTGATGGTTGCACTGATGGCCGGACGCAACGCCACTGGCTGGAGCTGGTCCACCGGTGCAGATTTACAGGCGCTGCTGCCGTGGCGTTTGCCACGCGTGATGGCGGCGCTGGCTGCGGGTATTATGCTGGCGTCATCCGGTGTGCTGATCCAAAAACTGACCGGTAATGCGATGGCCAGCCCGGAAGTGCTGGGGATCAGTTCCGGTGCGGCGACCGGCGTGGTGGTGATGATGTTTATCGTCCCGGGCGATGCCTTTGTCTGGCTGCTGCCTGCGGGCAGTGCGGGTGCGGCGCTGACGTTGCTGGTGATTATGGTGGCCTCGGGGCTGCGAAGTTTTTCGGCCGAACGTATGTTACTGACCGGTATCGCGCTCAGTACCGCTTTCACCACGCTGATGACGCTGCTGCTGGCGAGCGGCGATCCGCGAATGGGTGGCCTGCTGACCTGGCTTTCAGGTTCAACCTATTCCGTATCCGCTGAAGCCGCCTGGCGAACGCTGATTCTGGCCGGGGTGCTGATGGTTCTTGTGCCATTCTGCCGCCGCTGGATAAATATTTTACCGCTGGGGAGCGTGACCGCAAAATCAGTCGGACTGGCGCTGACGCCCACCCGTCTGGCGATTTTACTGCTGGCGGCGGTGATGACAGCGGCGGCAACGCTGACTGTCGGGCCGCTGAGTTTTGTCGGGCTGATGGCACCCCATATGGCGCGCATGATGGGCTTTCGCCGGGCGGTTCCGCAGTGGATGGTCGCCAGTATTCTCGGCGGGTTGCTGATGGTCTTTGCGGACTGGTGCGGACGGATGATCATTTTCCCGGATCAGATCCCGGCTGGTCTGCTCGCCACCTTTATCGGTGCGCCGTACTTTATTTATCTGCTGAGAAAGCAGGCGGGATAGAGAATTTCAGCCAATAGAAAATAGGGATGTTAGAGCAGATTTTTCTTTGGACGCGGCCTTAGTTCCTCCCCTTCGCAGGGGAGGGAGCGGACTTGACTGGCGCTTAAAGCTTAGCGAAACAACGTCGTGCGGCATCAATCGTGCGCTGAATATCTTCCGGCGTATGCGCGAGAGACATAAAGCCTGCTTCGAAGGCGGAAGGGGCCAGGTAAACGCCTTCTTCCAGCATCAGATGGAAGAACTTTTTGAAACGCTCAACGTCGCATTTCATCACGTCCTGATAGCAGGTCACGGTTTCTGCATCGGTGAAGAACAGCCCGAACATGCCGCCGACGTGGTTCACCACGAACGGAATATTTTCTTTCTGCGCCGCGTCCAGCAAGCCTTCGGCCAGTTGGGTGGTGCGTTCGGTCAGGGTCTGATGTACGCCCGGTTGCGCGACCTGCGTCAGGCAGGCAATACCGGCCGCCATGGCAATCGGGTTACCGGAAAGCGTGCCTGCCTGATAAACCGGACCGGTCGGTGCCAGCGCTTCCATCACGTCGCGGCGTCCGCCAAATGCGCCCACCGGCATGCCGCCGCCGATGATTTTACCCAGACAGGTCAGGTCAGGCATCACATCGTAATACTCCTGAGCACCGCCCAGTGCGACGCGGAAACCGGTCATCACTTCGTCGATGATCAACAGTGCGCCAAATTCATCACAAATTGCGCGCAGACCCGGCAGGAATTCCGGTAATGGCGGCACGCAGTTCATGTTGCCTGCGACCGGCTCCACGATGATGCAGGCGATGTCGTCAGGGAATTGCTCGAATGCAGCACGGACGGAATCGAGATCGTTATAGGTACAGGTCAGCGTATGTTTGGCGAAATCAGCCGGGACACCCGGCGAGTTCGGCTGGCCGAGGGTCAGCGCGCCGGAACCGGCTTTCACCAGCAGGCAGTCGGCGTGGCCGTGATAGCAGCCTTCGAATTTAACGATTTTATCGCGATGGGTGAAACCACGCGCCAGACGGATCGCGCTCATCGTCGCTTCGGTGCCGGAGTTCACCATACGCACCATGTCCATGCTAGGCACCAGGCCGGTCACCAGCTCGGCCATTTTCACTTCCATCTCGGTCGGTGCACCAAAGCTCAGGCCGCGCTCAGCCGCCTCAATCACCGCATTGCGGATTTCGGCGTTGTTATGGCCAAGCACCATCGGTCCCCATGAACCCACGTAGTCAATGTAGGCTTTACCATCGGCATCAAACAGGAAAGCGCCGTCAGCGCGCGCGATGAATAAGGGGACGCCGCCAACGCCGGAGAAGGCACGTACCGGCGAGTTAACACCGCCCGGGATTAGCGCTTGCGCCTGCGTGAACAGACTTTCTGACTTACTCATTATTCGGCTCCTGAATTGCTGGGTTCAATATGTCACGGAAAGATTTATGCGCCCATTCTAGTGAACTGAGCGGCGTTATCAAACCGCTAACCGTGCGGCATTTTGTTGCAGATCCTGTCAGGACGGCAATTTGTATGATTAAATCCATCCATCTTCCATAACATTTTTTATATTTCCCTTTCTGAGATGAATGAATCAGACACTGAAATTTTAGCGGATGCGCCCGTGCGCGGCCCGCGCAAACGCAGCGAAATCCTGCGCCTTTTACTGCGTCGTGATAAAACGCCGGTCACCATTTTGCTGGTCGCCGCAGTGGTCGGTACGGTTGCCGGCTTACTCGGCGTGGCTTTTGAGAAAGCAGTGAACTGGGTGATGGCGGTCCGGCTTGCCGGGCTGGGCGTCTTCAATGATTACTGGATCCTGCTGTGGCCGCTGACATTTGTGTTTTCTGCCGCGCTGGCGATGGTCGGCTATTATCTGGTCCGGTGTTATGCGCCTGAAGCGGGCGGTTCGGGGATCCCTGAAATCGAAGGCGCACTGGAGGAATTACGGCCGGTGCGCTGGTGGCGGGTGATCCCGGTGAAATTCTTTGGCGGCATGGGCACGCTGGGTGCGGGTATGGTGCTGGGAAGGGAAGGGCCAACCGTGCAGATGGGCGCGAATGTCGGGAAAATGATGGTCGATATTTTCCGGCTGCGCAGCGCGGAGGCGCGGCATTCGTTGCTGGCTACCGGCGCGGCGGCCGGGCTTTCTGCGGCATTTAACGCACCGCTCGCCGGTATCCTGTTCATTCTCGAAGAGATGCGCCTGCAGTTCCGTTACAGCCTGATCTCGATAAAAGCGGTGTTTATCGGCGTGATCATGTCGAGTATCGTTTTCCGTATTTTTAACGGCGACGGCGCGGTGATTGAAGTCGGCAGGCTGGCGAGTGCGCCGCTCAATACGCTGTGGTTGTATCTGGTGCTGGGCATGGTCTTTGGTGTGGTCGGCGTCAGTTTCAATGCGCTGATTTTCCGCACACAGGATATGTTTGCCCGTGTGCATGGCGGAAATCTGCGAAAAATCCTGATCATCGGCGGCATGTTGGGCGGATTCTGCGGCCTGCTCGGGCTGGTGCATCAGGAAGTCACCGGTGGCGGATTTGCGTTGATCCCGCTGGCGGCGGCAGGAAAATACAGCCTGATGATGTTGCTGGTGATCTTTGTTGTCCGGGTGGTGACTACGCTGCTGTGCTTTGCCTCCGGCGCACCGGGCGGGATTTTCGCTCCGATGCTGGCGCTGGGCACTTTGCTCGGCACCGCATTCGGCACCGCCGCGCTGGCTTGGTTTCCGCAATATGATATTCAGCCTGCCACCTTTGCCATCGCCGGGATGGGCGCGTTATTTGCCGCCAGCGTGCGTGCACCGCTGACGGGTATCGTGCTGGTACTGGAGATGACCGATAATTATCAGCTGATTTTACCGATGATCATTACCTGCCTGGGCGCGACCCTGCTGGCGCAATTTCTGGGGGGTAAGCCCTTGTATTCCGCCATATTGACCCGCACCTTACAGAGGCAGGAACGTGAGAACGCGGAAAAAGCGCAGGGTGAGATCGCCGCTGAAGGCATCAATAAGCAGGACAGCGCAGCCAAAAATGCCCATACTTGAAGCATTAACTCAGGTATAAGATAATGAGTATATTATTCAGACAGTCAATCCGGCGGCCTGAACAAATGCGGATTGGGAGTGAGAAATTATGAGTGAAGCATTGTTGAATGAAACAACCGCGTTGCCGTTACAGTTTACTGAGGCCGCGGCGCGTAAGGTGAAAAACCTGATTTCCGACGAAGAAAACCCGAACCTGAAACTGCGCGTGTACATCACCGGTGGGGGTTGCAGCGGATTCCAGTACGGTTTCACCTTTGACGACAAAATTAATGACGGCGACATGACCATCGAAAAAGCCGGTGTGGCGCTGGTGGTTGACCCGATGAGCCTGCAATATCTGGTTGGCGGTTCGGTGGATTATACCGAAGGTCTGGAAGGTTCACGTTTTGTGGTGACCAACCCGAATGCAAAAACGACATGCGGTTGCGGTTCTTCCTTTAGTATCTAAATATCCGTCTTAAAGAAAAAGCCCGTTTGCTATGCAGACGGGCTTTTTTTATGTTGAAACCGTCGGTGTGAACAGGGTGCTCAGGTAAGTGAGCATTCACAAGGGGGTTACCATTCGACAGTCACCAGCTTCGAACCGATGCTAATTCCCGGCACGGCATTAAGCATGATTTCGCTGATATGCGGTTGCATCATCGTGTGGCTGGCGCAGATGACGGAAGTGCCTGTGCGCGCAGCATCAATCTTGCAACCCGGCAGGATGGTCAGGCTGACGCCAATCTGACCGCCCGCCATGCCCGCAACAGCCGACAGCGGGATCAGTGCGAGCAGCGCACTGAGTAAAAGAGCTTTCATTATTGTTATTCCTGCTGGTGTAGTTCAACAAAATCAGCCTGGCTGAAAAGGTTATCGGTCTAAATTTTACGGCCTTTAATCCAGATTTCTTATGATCGGGAAATAAGTCACGTTTTTATCGTGTATCGCGCCGTTATTCTTATTATTTCGTCTGTAATACAAAGAGATAATGTTAAATCGAGGGCTGGCAACGTACGTAGGATTTTACGCCGGACATGTTACCAGATGACAGGGCAGAATTATTGATTTCGGTTAATAAAGCAACAATTCGGAAAAGCGCCATGCCGGTATTTCGCGGGGGCATGGCTAAATAGTTAGTAAGCATTCACCCCTGAGGCAAGGCTGCAAGCTGCGGGCAAAGTTGTTGTGCGGCAAGAAGAATACGCGGCCCGGCGCGGCTGAACCAGTCAGGATCCAGTGCGATAACCTGCGCGCTGAGCATGGAACGCCAGTAATCCTCGATCACCTGTTTTTGTGATGTTCCGCCCGATATAACAATAACCTGAGGATGACGGCTTAAAACCTGTTCCCGGCTGACCTGAGGCCAGGGCACACGACTGTCGGCGAAAATATTTTTTGCACCACAGACGTTAAGCACTTCACTTTGCATTGTGGTCGCGGCGGCAGTAAACAGCGGCTGGGTGCCGAACTGAATAAAGGCAGAAACCGGCTTTTGGCGATGATATTTCAGCTTCAGCGCCTGCCATTGCTGGCGAAAATCAGCAGCGGCGCGTTTTGCGCTGTCCGGAGAAGGGCTGTACGCCGCAAGTTGTTCCAGCGCTTGTGCCACCTGTTCCGCATTTTGCGGATCAAGATAGATAACGTGGATACCCAGCGAAATCAGCTGATCCAGCGGACGTTGCGGGTTACCGCCACGCCAGGCGAGAACTACATCAGGTTTCAGCGTCACAATACGTTCGACGTTAATTCCCTGCCAGTTCGCCACCTGCTCAAGCTTGCTGGCCTGTGGCGGGTAATCGGAGTAAGCACTAACTCCGATTACCTGATCGCCCAGACCGGCGGCAAATGCCAGTTCTGTCAGATTGGGTGCCAGACTGATCACCCGTTGGGCCGGCGCCGCAGTTGCTGCCACAGGCAGCAGCAGGCAACTCAGTATGAGGCCGAACCGGCGCATCATTATTCTTCGCCAGCCGCCAGCGCTGTCAGCATCGCATCTACCATCAGGGTGGATTGCTGTGCGGCAACCACCAGGAATTCTTCAAAGCTCAGGTGGGATTCACCATCAGCAACATCAGAAATTGCGCGAACGACCACGAACGGGGTACCGAACAGGTGGCAAACGTGACCGATAGCCGCGGCTTCCATTTCGACAGCAGCAACATTCGGGAAGGTTGCGCGGATACGTGCCAGAGGCGCTGCGCCATTGATGAACGCATCGCCACTGCAAACCAGACCGCGTACGGCGTTCAGGTTGAGTTCACGGATACAGTTTTCTGCCAGTTCAATCAGCGCCGGATCAGCAGTGAACGCAGGCGGGCAACCGGCCATCTGGCCCGGTTCATAGCCAAACGCGGTGACGTCAGCATCGTGATAACGCACTTCATCAGACACGACGATATCACCGACTTTCAGGGTTTTCGCCAGCCCGCCTGCGGAACCGGTATTGATCACCACGTCAGGACGGCAATGTTCCAGCAGCAATGTGGTGCCCATGGCGGCAGACACTTTACCAATGCCGGATTTAAGCAGCGCCACGTCCACACCGTTTAACTGGCCAGTATAGATTTCGCAGCCTGCGCGTTCGATAGTCTGACGGTTGATAATCTTGTCGCGCAGCAGGGTCACTTCCTGCTCCATTGCACCGATAATGCCTACTTTCATATGAATACTCGCAGATGTGGTTGGAATGAGYCGCAGCGTGTGCGGAATTGACGGTTTAATCACGAAAACAATGTGCGATAGTCTATCATGGCTAAAGGTAAGAAATAATCCGTTTGGGGTGCAGGTTGCTACTGCAAAAAGCGCGTCGGTTTGATGTGTGAGTGGCTGAAAAGGTGGGAAATCATGTCCGGGATCGATTTTAAAACGAAATTCAATTTTCAGCGTCCTTTCAGCGCCCCGATCGAGGCACGCGATGACTATGATGTCGTCCGTCAGTTCGAAAGCGATCGCGGGCGCATTATCAACTCGGCTGCCATCCGCCGTCTGCAACAAAAGACTCAGGTTTTTCCGCTGGAGAAAAATGCTGCCGTCCGCAGTCGTCTGACCCATTCCCTTGAAGTTCAGCAGGTTGGCCGTCACATCGCCAAAGAGATCCTCCACCGTTTGCGCAGGCAGAACAAGCTTGAGGCTTACGGGCTGGACGAGGTGACCGATCCCTTTGAAAGCGTGGTAGAAATGGCGTGCCTGATGCACGACATCGGTAATCCGCCATTTGGGCATTTTGGTGAATCCGCCATTAACAACTGGTTTGCTAAGCGGATGGACACCGCCGGTTGCGGCGAAACACCACAGGAAACGGATGCCTGTCTGGTGACGTGTTTGCGCCTGACGCCAGACGATGCTGAACTGAACCAGCTGCGCAGTAAAATCCGCTACGACCTGTCTAATTTTGAAGGCAATGCGCAGGCCATCCGGCTGGTCTTCACCTTGCTGAAACTCAATCTGACTTACAGCCAGACCGCCTGCATTCTGAAATATACCCGCCCTGCGTATTCAATGACTAAACTTCCTTCGCATGATTACCTGATGAAAAAACCGGGTTTTTATCTGGCGGAAGAGCCGTTCATCAAAAAACTGCGCACTGAACTCGGGCTGGGTGAATTTAACCGCTTTCCGCTTACCTACATTATGGAAGCGGCCGATGATATTTCTTACTGCATTGCCGATCTGGAAGATGCGGTTGAGAAAAGTATTTTCAGCGTGGAACAGCTTTATAATTATCTGTGCCGTGAGTGGGGCGCGATAGAGAAAAATGACTTCTTCGATAAAGTGGTTCGCACTGCTTACGAGAAAATGGATAAAGCGAAAACGTTCCGTAATCCGGTGGATTACTTCTTTATGGAACTGCGCGTTCAGACAGTGAAACAACTGGTGCCGCATGCTGCCCGCCGGTTCATTGATAATATAGAAGATATTTATCAGGGTACCTTTAATCATGCGTTGCTGGAAGATGACAGCCAGGCCAACCGGTTGTTAGAGATTTATAAAGCGGTGGCCTTCAAACAGGTATTCAATCATCACGAAGTGGAGGAGCTGGAATTACAAGGCTATCGGGTGATCAGCGGATTACTTGATATTTATAGCCCGTTGCTGGATATGCCTTTGACCGATTTTAACCAGCTAGTTCAGGAGGATACGCACAGGAAATATCCGATTGAAACCCGTCTGCTGCATAAGATTTCAGCCAAACATCGTCTGGCTTACAACAATGCCGTGGCGGCGCTGGAAGGATTACCGGTCGCGGAACATGCCGCGCAGGAGTTTTATTACCGTGCGCGAATGATTCAGGATTATATCAGCGGAATGACTGACCTTTATGCATACGATGAATACAGAAGACTCATGGCGGCTGAGTAATTTGTTTTAAAAAGACAAATTGAACTCTCTTTAATTTTCTTTACGGAACTGTTTGAAAAAACGCCATTTGTAAATGCTGACAATAATTTTTTACCATTGTCATTTCGACCCTGATGAACTTCACGCTATTAATACCATCTCAGTATCACGACTACCAAGCAATGCGACTATTTTGGTTGCCACAATAATTTTAAGAGATCCTGAAAAATGAAAAAATCGAGTTTATTCCTCAGCGCATTAGCGTTAAGCATCGGTATGGCAATGGCCCCGGTTTCTTCTGCACTGGCTGCTGAAACTGCGTCTTCCAGCACCAGCACCACTCAGCTTCCTAGCCTGGCACCTATGCTTGAAAAAGTGATGCCATCGGTGGTGAGCGTCAACGTTGAAGGCAGTGCGCCGGTAAAAACACCACGCATGGGTCAGCAGTTCCAGCAATTCTTTGGTCAGAATTCGCCGCTGTGCCAGGACGGTTCGCCGTTCCAGGGTTCTCCGGTGTGTCAGGGCGGCGGTCAGGGGCCTGACGGTCAGCCTGCGCCTGAACAGAAAGAAGATTTCCGCGCGCTGGGTTCCGGCGTCATCATTGATGCCGACAAAGGTTATGTGGTTACCAACAACCACGTTGTTGATAACGCAACCAAAATCAGCGTACAGCTGAACGATGGCCGTAAGTTCGACGCCAAAGTCATCGGCAAGGACCCGCGTTCTGATATCGCGGTGATTCAGTTACAGAATGCGAAAAACCTGACGGCCATTAAGATGGCGGATTCCGAACAACTGCGTGTGGGCGATTACACCGTGGCTATCGGTAACCCGTATGGTCTGGGCGAAACCGTGACTTCCGGTATCGTTTCTGCACTGGGTCGTTCCGGCCTGAATATTGAGAACTACGAAAACTTCATCCAGACGGATGCCGCGATCAACCGCGGTAACTCCGGTGGTGCGCTGGTGAACCTGAATGGTGAACTGATTGGCCTTAACACGGCGATCCTGGCACCGGACGGCGGCAACATCGGTATCGGTTTTGCGATCCCAAGTAACATGGTGAAAAACCTGTCCAAACAAATGATCGAATTCGGTCAGGTGAAACGCGGCGAGCTGGGCATCATGGGGACCGAGCTGAACTCCGAACTGGCGAAAGCCATGAAAGTTGACGCACAGCGCGGTGCATTCATCAGTCAGGTCATGCCGAAATCTGCCGCAGAGAAAGCGGGCATTAAAGCCGGTGACGTGATCCTGAGCATGAACGGTAAACCGATCAGCAGCTTCGCCTCGTTCCGTGCTGATATCGGCACCCTGCCAATCGGCACCAAAGTGACGCTCGGCCTGCTGCGTGAAGGCAAACCGATGAACGTTGACGTGACCATTGAGCAAAGCACTCAGACATCGAAAATCGAATCCGGCAACATTTATACCGGCATCGAAGGGGCTGAACTGAGTAACGGTGCGGCAGGTGATCAGAAAGGTGTGAAAGTCGATGAAGTGAAGCCGGGTTCAACGGCCGCGCGCATCGGCCTGAAAAAAGGCGACGTCATTTTGGGTGTGAACCAGCAGAAAGTGACCAATCTGGGCGAGCTGCGTAAAATTCTCGACACCAAACCAAACGTTCTGGCGCTGGATATTCAGCGTGGTGATACCTCAATTTACCTGCTGGCGCAGTAATTTCCGCCTGCTATACCTCACACAAAGCACGCTCCGGCGTGCTTTTTTTTGCCTGTCTTTCAGGGACTCTCATCAATCATGTGGATTTTGCCGGGCCGGTTGGGCATTTGCTTAAAAATGTGATATTCCCCGCAACTTCAATAGGTGCTTTCGCTCTTTGGGCATTTGCATAATGTATGGGCATCGCGGCCTGAGTATGCTGTTTTAACAACGATAAAACAGCAAGGCAGGGGTTCCATGTCGGCATATCATCTCGATGCAAAGCTGGCGCAACAAATTGTTGCCCGCACAATGCAAATTATTGATAGTAATGTGAATGTCATGGATGGTCGCGGACGGATTATCGGCAGCGGCGATGATCAGCGTCTTGGTGAATTGCACGAAGGCGCACTGCTGGCGATTTCGCAGGAGCGCATTGTCGACATCGACGAGGGCGTTGCACGGCATTTGCACGGTGTACGTCCGGGCATCAACCTGCCGTTGCGTATTGACGGTCAGATCGTGGGCGTTATCGGCCTGACGGGCAATCCGTCCCAGTTGCGTCAGTATGGCGAGCTGGTGTGTATGACCGCCGAAATGATGCTCGAACAGGCGCGTCTGCTGCACATGCTGGCGCAGGACAGCCGTCTGCGGGAAGAACTGGTGCTTAACCTGATTCGTGTGGATGAACTCTCTCCGGCGCTGATGGAGTGGGCGCAGCGTCTGGGCATCGACCTCAACCGGCCACGTGTCGCGGCGGTGGTGGAAGTCGACAGCGGACAGCTCGGTGTGGACTCTGCCATGGCAGAACTGCAACAACTGCAAACTTTACTGACCACGCCGGAGCGTGACAACCTGATCGCTATCGTTTCCCTCACCGAAATGGTGGTGCTGAAACCGGCCCTGAACAGCTACGATCGCTGGGATCCAGAGGGCCACCGCCAGCGCATTGATCATCTGCTGTCGCGCATGACCGAAACTGGTCGTCTGCGCGTGCGCATTTCCCTTGGCAACTTTTTTACCGGCCCTGGCAGCATCGCCCGTTCTTATCGCACCGCACGTACCACCATGAGTGTGGGCAAACAGCGGATGCCGGAACAGCGGTGTTACTTCTATCAGGATCTGATCTTACCCGTGCTGCTCGACAGCCTGCGTGGCGGCTGGCAGGCCGATGAACTGGTGCGTCCGCTGGCGCGTCTGAAAGCGACGGATGGCAACGGATTACTGCGCCGCACACTGACGTCGTGGTTCCACCATAATGTTCAGCCGACCGCTACGTCTAAGGCACTGTATATTCATCGTAATACGCTGGAATATCGCCTCAACCGTATCTCGGAATTAACCGGCCTGGATCTGGGGAACTTCGACGATCGTTTATTGCTGTACGTGGCCCTGCAATTAGATAACAACCATCTGTGACCGCCATCACAGCCGTTTCATTTTTTGTGAAACAACTCGCACGTCGCTGGGCATTTGCCTCAGGATAAATGCAAAGGGCTATTTATGCTTGGTTGATTGCCCAATGAGTAAAGGGAATGTTGTTCATATACTGGCTGCGTTCCTTCCTCTCTGAACCCTACAGTTCTGTGAATGGAATGACTTTTATCTCTGTTTAGAGGCGTTGTCATTAATTCCGGAGAACACCATGGAAACTACCGTTTCAGCAGCCAGTGCCGTCAAAAAAAGAACTAACGCGCGCTACTGGATAGTGGTGATGTTATTTATTGTCACCTCATTTAATTACGGCGATCGTGCCACGTTATCCATTGCCGGTTCGGCGATGGCCAAAGATATCGGGCTGGATTCCGTCGGGATGGGTTATATCTTCTCGGCATTTTCCTGGGCATATGTCATCGGGCAAATACCCGGTGGCTGGCTGCTCGATAAATTCGGTTCGAAAAAAGTTTATTTCTACAGCATTTTCATCTGGTCGTTATTCACCCTGCTGCAAGGCTTTGTCGATGTCTTCAGCGGCTTCGGCATTGTGGTATCGCTGTTTGCTTTACGTTTTCTGGTTGGCCTGGCCGAAGCGCCGTCCTTCCCCGGCAACAGCCGTATCGTCGCAGCCTGGTTCCCGGCTCAGGAACGTGGCACCGCAGTCTCTATTTTTAACTCAGCGCAGTACTTCGCCACGGTTATTTTCGCCCCGATCATGGGCTGGCTGACGCACGAAGTGGGCTGGTCACACGTCTTCTTCTTCATGGGCGGTCTGGGGATCGTGCTGAGTTTCATCTGGCTGAAAGTGATCCACGATCCGAAAGATCATCCGGGCGTAAATCAGGCCGAACTTGATTACATGGAAGCCGGTGGTGCGCTGATCAATATGGATCAGAAAATCACCAAAAAAGCCGTCGTAAAAGGCGAAAAAACCTTCCAGATGAAACAGTTACTGAAATCCCGCATGATGATTGGCATTTACATCGGCCAGTACTGCATCAACGCGCTGACCTATTTCTTCATCACCTGGTTCCCGGTGTATCTGGTTCAGGCGCGCGGTATGTCGATACTTAAAGCGGGCATGGTGGCCTCAGTACCGGCGATTTGCGGATTCCTCGGCGGCGTACTGGGTGGAATTATCTCCGACTGGCTGATGCGCAGAACCAGCAACCTGACACTGTCGCGCAAGGCTCCGATTGTGATCGGTATGCTGTTGTCGATGTCGATGATTTTCTGCAACTACGTTGATACCGAATGGATGGTGGTTGGCATTATGGCATTCGCCTTCTTCGGTAAAGGTCTGGGTGCGCTGGGCTGGGCGGTAATGGCCGATACCGCACCGAAAGAAATCAGCGGGCTGAGCGGCGGATTGTTCAACATGTTCGGTAACGTCTCCGGCATCATCACGCCGATCGCTATCGGCTACATTATCGGGACCACCGGTTCCTTCAACGGCGCGCTGATTTATGTCGGCATCCACGCACTGCTCGCCGTCGTCAGTTACGTGTTTATTGTCGGAAAAATCGAACGTATTCAGCTTCGCCCGTACCACGGTACAGGCACAGTAAAAGGGGAAAGATGATGAGTACGCAATCCTCACCGGTTATCACGGATATGCAGGTCATTCCTGTGGCAGGGCATGACAGCATGCTGATGAATATTGGTGGCGCGCACGGTGCTTACTTCACCCGCAATATCGTTATCCTCAAGGACAGTGCCGGGAACACCGGTGTCGGCGAAGCGCCGGGCGGGGAGGTGATTTACAACACGCTGGTGGAGGCCATTGCTCAGGTGAAAGGCCAGGAAGTGGCGCGCATGAACCGGCTGGTGCATCAGATCCACGTCGGCAATCAGTCATCGGATTTTGACTCTTTCGGTAAAGGTGCGTGGACGTTCGAACTGCGCGTTAACGCCGTCGCCGCACTGGAAGCCGCGCTGCTGGATCTGATGGGCAAATTCCTCGGCGTGCCGGTGTGTGAACTGCTCGGGCCGGGCAAACAGCGCGACGAAGTCACGGTGCTCGGTTATCTGTTTTATATCGGTGACCGGCAGAAAACCGATTTGCCGTATCAGGAAGGGGAACGCAGCCATCACGACTGGTATCACCTGCGTCATCAGGAAGCGATGAACAGTGAGGCGGTGGTGCGGCTGGCCGAAGCGGCGCAGGATCGCTATGGCTTCAAAGATTTCAAACTCAAAGGCGGCGTGCTGCCGGGCGAGCAGGAGATCGAGGCGGTTAAAGCACTGGCAAAACGCTTCCCGGATGCGCGGATCACGGTTGATCCGAACGGCGCGTGGCTGCTGGATGAAGCAATCGACCTGTGCAAAGACCTGCACGGTATCCTCAGCTATGCCGAAGATCCGTGCGGTGCGGAGCAAGGTTTTTCCGGCCGCGAAGTGATGGCGGAATTCCGCCGTGCCACCGGTTTGCCGGTCGCCACAAACATGATTGCCACTAACTGGCGCGAGATGCAGCACGCGGTGATGTTGCAGTCGGTGGATATTCCGCTGGCGGATCCGCATTTCTGGACCATGCATGGCGCGGTGCGGGTCGCACAACTTTGCGATGAGTGGGGTCTGACGTGGGGCTGCCATTCGAATAACCATTTCGACATTTCGCTGGCGATGTTTACCCATGTCGGTGCGGCCGTACCGGGTAAGCCGACGGCGATAGATACGCACTGGATCTGGCAGGAAGGCAACCAGCGCCTGACCAAAGAGCCGCTGCAAATTGTGAACGGGAAAATCAAAGTGCCTGAAAAACCGGGGCTGGGCGTGGAGATCGACATGGATCAAATCCATCGCGCCCACGAGCTGCACCGGAAACTGCCGACCGGTGCGCGCAACGATGCCGCCGCGATGCAGTATCTGATCCCCGGCTGGACATTCGATCGCAAGCGCCCGGCACTGGGGCGTGGTTAACGGAATCTGAATTCACTAAGGAGTAAGCATGACCTCTTCATCTACACCTAAAATTGTCTCCATGCAGGTGATCCCGGTGGCCGGGCACGACAGCATGTTGCTTAATCTCAGCGGCGCACATGCCCCTTTCTTCACCCGCAACATCCTGATCCTCAAGGACAGCAGCGGTAACACCGGCGTCGGTGAAGTGCCGGGCGGCGAGAAAATTCGTCAGACGCTGGATGATTCCGCGTTGCTGGTGATTGGCAAAACGCTGGGTGAATACAAAAATGTGATGACCGCCGTGCGGGAAAAATTCGCCGACCGTGATGCCTCTGGCCGCGGTTTGCAGACTTTTGATTTGCGTACCACTATCCACGTCTTGACGGCGATCGAAGCCGCGATGCTGGACTTGCTCGGCAAGCATCTGGGCGTCACCGTGGCATCATTGCTGGGCGACGGGCAGCAACGTGATGAAGTCGAAATGCTCGGCTATCTGTTCTACGTCGGCGACCGCAACAAAACCTCACTGGGCTATCAGAGCCAGCCGGGCGACAGTTGCGACTGGTATCGCCTGCGCCATGAAGAGGCGCTGACACCGGCGGCGGTGGTGCGTCTGGCGGAAGCGGCGTATGAAAAATACGGCTTTAATGATTTCAAACTGAAAGGCGGCGTACTGGCAGGCAGCGAAGAGGCCGAAGCCGTGACGGCGCTGGCGCAACGCTTCCCGCAGGCGCGGATCACACTTGATCCTAACGGTGCCTGGTCGCTGAATGAAGCGATTGCGCTCGGCAAACAACTGCGCGGTGTGCTGGCGTATGCGGAAGATCCATGCGGTGCCGAGCAGGGCTTCTCCGGGCGCGAAGTGATGGCCGAATTCCGTCAGGCAACCGGCCTGCCGACGGCCACTAATATGATCGCCACCGACTGGCGTCAGATGGGGCATACCATCCAGCTGAAATCCGTGGATATTCCGCTGGCGGATCCGCACTTCTGGACGATGCAGGGGTCAGTTCGCGTCGCGCAGATGTGCCACGAATGGGGGCTGACCTGGGGTTCGCACTCTAACAATCACTTTGATATTTCACTGGCGATGTTTACCCAGGTGGCCGCCGCTGCGCCGGGTAAAATCACTGCCATCGATACGCACTGGATCTGGCAGGAAGGCAATCAGCGCCTGACCAAAGAACCGTTGCAGATCAAAGGCGGTAAGGTGCGCGTGCCGGAACAACCGGGTCTGGGCGTTGAGCTGGATATGGATCAGGTGATGAAGGCGCACGAGCTGTACAAAGGCATGGGGCTGGGTGCCCGTGACGATGCGCAGGGCATGCAGTTCCTGGTGCCGGACTGGAAGTTTGATCCGAAAAAACCGTGTCTGGTGCGGTAAGTGATATGCAACTATAAAAAAGCCTCTCCGGTGAGAGGCTTTTTACGTTCTGACAGGAAACTCAGCCCCGTGCGTGTGCCGCGGCCTTTTCTATCTGTTCATCCGAAGGGCGTACACCGGTATACAGCACGAACTGCTCGACGGCCTGAAGTGTGGCGACTTCCGCACCGGTAATCACTTTCTTGCCGTGTTCGCGGCCGTAGCGGATCAGCGGGGTTTCTACCGGCAGCGCGACGACGTCAAAGACGATGCTGGCGCGGTCAATCACCGCCGGTTCAAAGGCCAGTGAATCCACTTCCGGCCCGCCCGCCATGCCGATTGGCGTGACATTCACCACCATATCCACGGCAACATCGCCGACTTCTGCTTTCCATTCATAACCGTATTCTTCCGCCAGCGCACGGCCGTTAGCTTCGTTGCGGGCAATGATGTAGCCCTTTTTGAAACCGGCATCACGAATGGCCGCGACCACGGCTTTGCCCATGCCGCCGCTGCCGCGCAGGGCGAAAACGGCATCACGCGGCACCTGATGGCTGTCGAGCAGTTTGGCGACCGCGATGTAATCCGTGTTGTAGGCGCGCAGGAAGCCGTCGTCATTGACGATGGTATTCACCGACTGAATGGCTGTCGCGGAAGGATCCAACTCATCGAGGAAAGGAATGCAGGCTTCCTTGAACGGCATCGAGACCGCGCAGCCGCGAATACCCAGTGCGCGTACGCCTTTCACCGCGGCTTCGATGTCTTGGGTGGAAAATGCTTTGTAGACGAAGTTCAGGTCTAATGCCTGATAAAGGCTGTTATGAAAACGGGTACCGAAATTGCCCGGACGACCGGAAAGGGACATACACAACTGCGTGTCTTTGTTAATTTCCCGACTCATTTCATTCTCCTTTTAAGATGTTCTTTATGACCTTACGGCCTCTTAATGAACCTTAGCTGAAACGATCCGCCCCGACAATCTGCCTCTGTCTCAAATCGGCTGTTATACTTAACAGATGCGTGAACACGGAGGCTGATATGAATTTGGACTTGTTTGATCACCCCGATTTTCACCCCAACTGGCGCGAAGAACTGTGCCCGGGCGCGGTGGTATTGCGCGGTGCGGCGCTGGCAGAGGATGTCGCATTGCTGGCGGAAATCGACCGGATCGCCGGGCTGGTGCCTTTTCAGTATCGCGCCACGCCGGGCGGTTATGCGATGTCGGTGGCAATGACCAATTGCGGTGATGTCGGCTGGGTGACGGACAGGGCAGGTTATCGCTACCAGGCCACCTCGCCGGAAAGTCATCAGCAATGGCCGCCGATGCCGGAATTGTTTCGTTCGCTTGCCGTGAGCGCGGCGGACCAGGCGGGTTTTGCAGGCTTCGAGCCGGATGCCTGTCTTATCAACCGCTATCAGCCGGGGGCGAAAATGAGCCTGCATCAGGACAAAGACGAGCACGATTTCGGCCAGCCGATCGTCTCTGTCTCGCTGGGCTTACCGGCTGTTTTCCAGTTTGGCGGCATGGAGCGCAGTGATAAAACCCAGCGTGTGCCGCTGATGCATGGCGATATTGTGGTGTGGGGCGGCCCGTCGCGGCTGCGTTATCACGGCGTATTGCCACTGAAAGCGGGCGAGCATCCGCTGACCGGATCGTACCGGTTTAATCTTACGTTCCGTAAAGCGACGTAATTCCGTGGGCATCAGGCCGTAAAGCACAGGACTTTGTCCGCATTCTGCTTTACACTGCCGCCCTGCAAAAAATGACATGTTGAATAAATAATTACTTAGGCGGTAAGCGATGAACGGCGTAATCACAACCTGGTTTGAAGATAAAGGTTTCGGTTTTATCAAAGATGAAAACGGCGATAACCGTTATTTCCACGTGATTAAAGTTGCAAACCCTGAGCTGATTAAAAAAGATGCGGCAGTCACCTTTGAGCCGACCACCAACAACAAAGGCCTTTCCGCCTTTGCGGTGAAAGTCGAGCCGGAGAGCAAATACATCTTTATTGCCGGTGAGCGTATCAAAATCACCAGCATCAAATCCTTCCTGGCGTTTAACGAAGAGGTTCCTGCTGAAACCAAAATCGACAAAGAAAACGCTGTGCTTTCCGTCGGATTGTTGATGAACCGTATCCGCCCGCAGGAAGAAGAAAAAAAAGCGGAGATGCGCACCATGAAAAAGTTGCTGATCACCACTTTCCAGAACAGCACCTATGTGTTCACTGAAGATGAAATTGACGTGGATGCCACCGTCAAGACGCTGAAAGCGCTGTAATATCCCTTCTCAAACCGGTGCACATCGTGGCACCGGTTCTGCTTTCCCTTCTTTCTTAATACGTCACCGTGACCGTCACCATATCGCTGTAGTTACCTGCGGGCTGATTGCTTTGCGCAAGATTTACGGATGCGGTATACGGAAACGATTGTGAAGTGCCGGTGCCGGTCGCGCTGCTGTCGGTGGAAGCCGTCCATACCGTGCTGTCACCTTTAAATATCTGATATTGCAGATAACGGGTGGTGCCGCCGACGGTGGAGGCCATCTGCCGGTATTGTCCGGACACCGGCACGCTGCTGGTCAGGTTGACGGAATAGCTGGCGTTCAGGGTGCAGCGTACGCTGATAGTATTTGCCACCACTGTGGTCAGGCCGGAAGGCAGTGCAGCACTGCCGAAACCCACATTGGGCGCGCTGTCGATATAACAGAAATTGGTGACATTGAGCGTCAGGGCGACATTGCCCGACACGTTACCGGAGTCTGCGAGACACAGTAAGGTGCCGATAGCCACTGAACACATATTCCATGTCCATGAGATGGGAATGACATCGGTATAAGTGCCTGCGGCCAGATTGGAAATGGCGACCGGCCGGACGTAGAGAGGTAAGGTGCTGTTGGGGCCGGAAAACAAGCCGAGTAATCCCAGCGCCGTGGTGCTGCTCCAGCTGATGGTATCGCCCTGATTATAAACGGCACTGCAGCTGGCATCCTTGCACAGGCTGTAGGGTAAATACTGCCCCGTTGTCCCGCTGTAAAGTCTGGGCTGCGAATTGCTGGGATGCTGAGTCACGCCGATAAACGCGGTGATGGTATTGGTGCCTGCGATGTTAAGCAGCCCGCCAGTACAACTTAATCCGCTGCCCCCTGAGGTGATCAGCGGCGATGAACTGACTGCAAACGAGTTTTGTGTGCCCAGCGTAATGCTCCCGGGCGCCGTCGTGCATCCCGCTTTTGCCCACCACGTTGTACCCAGCAACAGCATCAGCAATAATCCGCGATGCATCTGCTGCCTGAAAATCCTCATGATTTATCTCCTGCCGTTGTTTTCGCTGTGCCGCCGGGGCATGTCAGCGGGCCGACCTGCTCAATGCTGTGACGGGCAGGGTTCAGGGTGAAACTGACCCGGCATAGCGAATGATCTTCCGTCTGGATATTCAGCACGTTGTTTTCCTGTAAGTGCGAGAAGTACACCAGCCCGTCGTAACCGGTGACGGTGGTCTGTTCTGTGTTTTGTTCCGTGACCAGCGTGCCGGGTTTCAGCGGTTGTCCGGCGGCGTCATGCAGGGTGATATTGGCGGACAGCACTTTCTCGACGCTGAATTTCACCACCACGCCGCTGCCTTGTTTCACCGCGATGCGGTCATTGACGTTACTGGTGACCACGTCGGCAGGCAGCGGCAGGGTGTCGATTTCCACTTTGGCCGGATAATACGAGCTGACGGTCGGGATCAGCAGGTGGCCGTTTTTATCGGTTTTGCCCATTTTCTGATTCTCGAACAGCACCGGAACATCCGCGTAATGATCGGTATCTACCACGATAAAGGCATCATTGATCTTATCCGACAGGAACCAGTCATTGGCCATGAACACCACGGATCCGCTCAGATCTGCCCAGTGGGTGTAATCGCCCTGATTGCCGTAGAAGCCGCCCTGGATCGTAGCGTAATGGGATTTCCAGGTGGCATCGGCCTGCTGATACGGATTGTTGCCGCCGCTGTAAGCCAGATTCCAGCCCAGACCGCCGTCGGTGGGCGTCGCCTTGCTGGCGCCGGTTTGCTCCTGATAATTACCCGCACTGTCGCGCTGTACGCCCGCATTCATATTGATGTTGGTGCCAATCGGAATGATGAACTGCAACTGCGCGCTGTAGCCGGTATCGCCCAGCGTTTTATTGAGGGATAAAAACATGCTGCTTTGTCCCCACAGCGAGCGGCTGTAAGAAAAATTCACCAGCCGCGTATGCGAATTGTCATAGGCTTCGACATCGTAATACCCGATGCCCATCGTGCCGTTAGCGTTCCCGAACGGCGACGTGCTGAACGTCACCTGATCTGCCTGACGGCTTAACCGCGTGTCGCTGGTGTAAGACGTGATGTCCTGATAACCCGCCGTGCGTTTTGAGCGCAGAGCAGACAGGCTGAATACCGTCGAATAGTAGGAATAGCCCAGCGTGTATTGGCTGCCGTCTTTTTTATCGGTCACGTTCTCGCCCCGCGCACGGTCGGCTTTACTCTGGCTGCCTGAAACACTCAGTGTGCCCCAGGTGCTGACCGCGATATCGGTGCCCAATCCGCCCAGCGCCAGACCCTGTACGGTTTCGGAATGGCCGGACAGCGTCAGGTAATCGCTCAGCCCGTATCGGTAAATCCCGCTGAATGCGGTATCTGAGTAGTCGCCGTTGGTGACGCCATAATTGTTACGTACAGCCCCGAGCGAGAAATCGAAATCGCTGAGGCTTTTGCGCAGCAACGTGTTGGAAACGTAAAAGGGCACGCTGGTCGAGACCTGACGTCCGACCGCATCGGTGGTCACGATCGTCGCTTCACCGGCGCCATTGATATACGGCACGTTGGTCAGGGTAAAAGGCCCGGAATTGAGGTTATTACTGCTGGCCTTGTAGCCGTTCAGAAACAAATCAACCGTGGTCGGTACCGCCGCCGTGCCGCTGTATTGCAGCAACGGGTAGGTCACCAGATCCGGACGCACGCCAAAGTTACGGCTGATACGCAGGCCGCCCATCCGCGCCGAGTTACTCCACGTCAGGGAATCGCTGACGAAATCCCCGACCTGATAGCTGATCAGATTTTTCTCGTCGGTGAAACGCCAGAAGGTGTCGTAACGCAGATAACCGTCCTGCGTGGTCTGGCCGCCGTTGCTGTTGTCGGCGTTATCAATGTTGTAGCGGTAAGTGCCGGTATTGGTGACCAGTCCGAGGCTGCTGAATAACCGTTGCTCCATCCAGGTGGCGACAGACTTCGCACCGCCGGGTGGATCGGTGTAGTACGAATCATAGTTAAACAACAGGCCGGTGCTGCTTTGCGACGGCGTGTAATTCATCAGCGGATCGCCGCTGACATTCTGGTTCGGCAGCCAGGCATCTGGCACCGTTAACACCAGTTGCTGGGTGGCCGAATCGTATCTGGCTTTTACGTCCGGCAATTCACCGACATTGATCAGCCCCTGCCGGCCATTAATGTGGATGTGATTCTTCGCCAGAACACCGGCTTCGACGAAGTAGGCGTTATTGCGATACGTCACCGGCACGACCTGATTATCCGTCTGACCGTTGACCACAACCGACAGATAAAACATGGCGTCCGTGACCACCGGTGCCGCACGCGGGGCATCAGGCAGTGAAGAATATTCCTGCGCCTGTGCACTGAACGTACTCAGGCATATCAGGCACAGGCTTCTCCGGAAATAAAGCGGTCGCTGATGACCTTCCCGGAGAAGACGTCTGATTGTCATTCGTTGCGGCTCCTGCTGTTACTGGCCGCGTGGAATGACAATCGGTTGGGTGTTATCGGCAATCTGCGCATTGAGTTGCGCCCCTGGCGTCACACCTGCGGGCACTGGCCAGCGCATTTGTTGTCCCGGCAATACATAACCCATAAAGCCGCCCACCATGGTTTTTACGCCTTGTTTCTGGTTACCCGTCGCCGACCAGAAAACGTTACTCAGGCGTGCGTGGACGAGGCCGGTATTACCCACCTGCAAATAGGTTTTCCCGCCCTCGGACACCGTACGCCAGTTGAGGATCGGACGCGTCGCCGTGGAAGGGTCGCGTTTGATATCCGCGCGATCGTTGGTCCACAAATTGCCGCCATCCATAAACAGCGGCAGTAAATAACGCATCTGCAATTGCAGACCGACGACCGCTTTGTCCTTCCCCTGCGCGGAGTCGTTCAGCGGAGAAGGGATTTCATCAATAATGATGCGATACGCCTGCTCGGTATTGGCCGGCACCGGCGTGTTGCGGATAAGCCTGATCAACTGACGCTGCCCCGGTGGCACGGTAGCAAATGGCGGGCTGGCGACCACGTTGGTCTGATCGGCATACTTCTCGTTAAAATTCTCCTGCTTCCAGGCCAGTACGCGCACCTGCAAGGACACCGGTTCTGCGCCACGGTTTTCCAGCCACAGGGCAGATCCGTTCTGATCAGATTCAATAATCTGATAGACCGGCCAGACCAGCACCGAACTGGCAGCCTGTGCGTTCACGCAAGACAGAAAGGCACCGAGCAATGCGGCGGTAGTGAAAAGGCGTAGAAACAGTGTCTTCATATTTTTATATCCTGATGATTCAATAAGTTAACGTGACAGTGACGGTGTCGGTATACGTCCCGGCGGAAGGCAGAGGGGTCACAGCGTATAAACGTGCATAAACCGGGTAGGTTTGCGAGGTATCCGGAAAACTGGGGATGGACATCACCAGCGCGCCATTGCCCCAGACCAGACTGCGGGCGGCATCGCGGAAAAGCTGGTAGCCCAGCAGATCGGTATTGGTGGTGTTTTGCATATAGCGGCGTGTGGCGGTGCCGCCGTGAGTGCCGTAATCCATGGCAATACTGACGGAGGTACCCGGCGTGCAGGTGACGACCACGGAACCTGCGCCCGTGCTGCTGACAATATCGACGTTGCTGGCGATGTCCGACAGGGAACCGAAGTTGAGGGTGCCGAGACTGGAGATCGGGCTGGCAAGCGAGCTGCCAAATACGCAGCCATTGGTGAGGGTCGCCGAAACGGTAAACGTCGTGGTTGCCGTGGCGGCACGCGCTGAACTGCACAATATCAGCAGCAATAACATCATCGGTAATAACACGGGCGGAAAACGCAGTCTGGCAGGCATCGTCACCTCTACCAGGATACGGTGACATTCACCGTATCCTGATAAACACCGGCGGCAGGCGTGGTTTGTGCCGGAACGCGGCCATAGACCGTGCTCCACTGATCCGCGCCGTTACCGGTGCCGCTGACGCCGGTGGTGTTGTCCCACACGGTGGTGCGTGCCGCCGAGGTGTAAAGGTTGTACTGCAGCGTCGCGGCGCTGTTGGTGGTATTGACCATTCTGCGGGCGGTAACCACACCGCTGCTGCCGCCATCCATGACAATTTTGTAGGTCAGCCCGCTCACACATTTTACGCGGATCGAACCCGCCAGTGGTGTGCTGGTAGCATTCACCGCGCTGGTGAGCGACGCATAATTGCCAAAATTCAGCGTACCGAAACGGGTGCTGCCGGACGTCGTGGTTCCCGCTTCACAGGCGGGCAGCAACGTGGCACTGATGCCTATCGTTGCCGCCTGACTCAGCGGAATGTGCAACTGCACCGACACCAGCAGGGTGGCAGGCAGTAGCCGCAGTACCTTGATGTCCATGATTTTTCCTTCCTTGAACCGAAAGCCAGTCAGAGCCGGAACCGGCGCTGAGGGAAAAACGCTTACCAGGAAAGAGTGGCAACAACGGTATCGTTATAGGTTCCTGCAGCCGGCGTGGTGCTGGTCTGGTCAGCAGGCAGTACTCGACCGTAAATCGGGATATTTTGCGCCGTGGTCCCTGTGGTGAGCGTAATTGGCGTATTAATCGCGATTTCGGTGGTACGTGCGGTATCGGAATAGAGGCGGTAAGGAATACTGTTGCCGCTGGATGTCATGGCACGCAGCCCGCCGGTTGCCGCCAGTCCGCCGTTCAGTGACAGCGTCGGGGTCAGTCCTGTGCTACAGGCGATGGTGACGGCACCGGTGCCGTCAGCGCCGAATACGGTCCCGTTAATAACGCTGGTCAGATCCGCGTAGTTACCAAAATTCAGCGTACCCCACTGGTTGGTTCCCCCCGTTGATGTGCCGTTACCGACAGTACAACCTGTGCTGATGGTGAGCTGAACGCCTACCTGGCCTGTTAAGGTACCGGCGGCCTGTGCACCTGCGACTAAAGTCAGCGTCGCCGCAGAAAGCACGGCCAGTAATAATGATTTTTTTTCGCCCATGATGACTCCCAAAATAACTTACACGGATGTGTATTCATGCAACGGCGTTGCATGTGGAAATCCTCTGGTGGTTAATAGTTAACGCAAAAAAACGGCAAGAAAAGCCGGTAATAAACAGCGTGCAGGCCGGGTATTATGTTTTCCCTTCACAACGGAGCGGAGCCCTGACCTTATGTGCATGATGAAAAACGCAGTCATGGTTAAATATAAGTTAATAAATTTACCTTAAGGGACTCTTTTCATTATTTTTGTCAATAAGGATAAAAATTCTATAAATTACAAATTATAAAATTTTAATCCTGTTTATATTGATTTTTATTGGTTAATTATTGTGTTACCTAAACAAAAAGATGAAGGTGTTTAACATTTACTTTTGTATGGACATGGGTTTCTTTCCGCGATTGGTTAACAGTGCTACTGATGTTTACCGCGCAGCGCCAGCAACACCAGCAGCGCAGAGAACAGCGTAATCGCCATCAGACACAACAGTAAGGGATGCAATGAGACGGCATAAAGCTGCTGAAGCTGTGCCGTACTGGCTTGTGTAATAAGCTGCTGTGCCACGGTAAGATTACCGGTCGCCAGCCGTTGCGCCGCCTGGCTGATGGCTTCCGGACTGATCGCATCGCCGGTAAAGCGGGCCGCCAGTGCGTTGTGCGTTAACATCGACAGAATAGCGCCGACAATCGCCAGCGAGATGCCTTCTCCGGCCACGCGTGTGGTGCTGAAAATGCCGGTTGCCATGCCCGCCCGTTCTTTCGGCACGACGCTCACCGACAGTCCATCCATCAGCCCCCATGGCAAACCGGTACCGATGCCGACAACCACCATCGGCGCAATCATGCCTGTGACATCCTGCGCCAGCACCGCCTGACTGAGCCAGCCCAAACCGGCGGCGGCAATCACCAAACCTGATGTGCACAACACGCCTGCCGAAATCCAGCGCGTCAGCCACGCGGCCAGCAGTGGCACAATCAGCATCGGGACAGAAAGTGCCATCATCATCAGCCCGGCGCGTTCTTCGCTCAGTCCGGAGACCCCGATAAACAGCATCGGCAACACCACCAGCAGCACCACGAAACAGAAACCCGTCGCCAGCGGAAGTGCCTGCACACCGATAAAACGGATATAACGGAACAGGGATAAATCCAGCATCGGGTTTTTCACCCGCAGCTCAACAACCACAAATACCGCCAGCAACAGCGCCGCGCCTCCCAGCAGGGAAAGTACCCGTGTACTGTGCAGACCAGACTGTGGAATTTCCATCAGCGCCCAGGTCAGCAATGCCAGCATGGCGGTAAAGGACAGCGTCCCCGGCCAGTCGATGCCGGATGCCTGCGGATTCCGCGTTTCACGCATTTTTCCGGCGCCCGTTATCAGGGAAAGAACGGCAATCACCGTCGCGGAGAAAAACACCGAACGCCAGCCGAAGTTTGCGATAAGCACGCCCGCGAGAAAGGGGCCGAAGGCCAGTCCGACGCCAAAACTGCTGCCCATCAGGCTGAAAGCCCGGGTACGCGCTGCGCCATCGAATTCCTGCGCCAAAGCAGCCGCACCACCGGCCAGCGCACCGGCAGCAGCAATACCCTGCGCGGCGCGCAGTAAATCAATCCACAGCAAACTGCTGCTGAAAGCCTGGAGTAACGACAACAGCGCAAACAGAGAAACGCCGCTGACGAACACTTTTTTGCGCCCCAGTTCATCGGCCAGCGCCCCGGCCGCCATCAGAAAACAGCCGAATGTGAGCATGAACGAATTGGTGATCCAGCTCAGTGCCTGCGCGCTGCCGCCGAGTTCACGGGCAATGGCGGGTGTTGCCACCGCACCGCTGACAAAATTGAGCGGCAAAATTACCGCCGCCAGACACACGGTAAATAGCACCTGCAGGCTGCCTGATGAAGATGAGGTCATTGTTCGCTTTCCTGATATTGGGGTATAACAGTGATGATAAATTGTCTTGAATATGGCGGAAACAGGCTGTAAGTCCGAGGATTGCGGACTAAATCGCTCGAATAAACAGGAGTGAAAATGGAAAATCTCAACGGCCTGCTGGCCTTTGTTCGCGCTGCCCAAAGTCAGAGTTTTGCCGCAGCAGCGGAGCGCATGGGCATTTCGGCCTCGGCGGTGGGGAAAAGCGTGGCGCGCCTTGAGGAAAAACTCAGTGTGCGACTCTTCAACCGCAGTACGCGGCGTATCAGCCTGACCGATGAGGGCCAGCTATTTTTTGAACGCTGCCAGCATATTGTTTCGCAACTGGAAGAGGCAGAACAGGAACTGGTACGGATCTCCGCTGTGCCGCGCGGCAAATTACGCATCACCGCGCCGGCTATCGGCTATCGCATACTGCTGCCGCATTTGCCGGAATTCCGTCAGCGTTATCCCGATGTTGAGCTGGATCTGGATTTCAGTGATCGCATGGTGGATGTCATTGATGAAGGATTTGATATCGCCATCCGCAGCGGCGAACTGAACAGTTCGCAGATGATGTCGCGCCGCCTCGGGCCGTTTCGTTTTGCGATTGTCGGCGCGCCACATTATTTCGCCAGGCATCCTGCGCCGCTTACGCCTGACGACCTTTATCAGCACGCTTGTCTGCGCTACCGCTTTCCGGGCAACGGACAATGGCAGGAATGGGAGATGACCAGCGTGACGCCGCCGGAACTGCCGCTGGCACTGAGCAGTAATAATCTGGAGTCGATTTTACAGGCGACGATACAGGGACTGGGGCTGGCGTATGTGCCGGAATTCATCGTGCGGCCATATCTTGAATCCGGTGAGCTTATTTCGGTACTGCCTGCGTATTTAAAAGAAGGCGGGAAGTTTTCGGTGGTCTGGCCGAGCAGCCGCCATATGCTGCCAAAAGTGCGGGTGTTTATTGATTTTCTGACCGAAAAACAGGTCCTGGGAGATATCACAACCGCATAAAAAACGGGGCACAAGGCCCCGTGAGAATTTTTAACGTGCATCAGAACATGTCACCAAGAGATCAGATTTGCTTCCACTGTGACCATTCGCCGGTAAATTCGGCTTTGCCCGGCTGATTGCCCTGCGTCCAGTAGTTGGCCTGGTAGTCTTTACCGTTCAGGCTGACTTTGTCGCCGGTGTTGTACACTTTGCTGGCATCCCAGGTGGCATATTTGCCTGCCGGAGAAGGCGTTGGTGTAGGTTCTGGCGTTGGCACAGGCGTTGGCACAGGCGTTGGCTCAGGGGTCGGCTCCGGTGTTGGCTCTGGCTCAACGGCTGCGTTACCCAGCACTGTTACCACGATGCTTTTCGATACCGATTTTTCACCGTGTTCATCGGTGACTACCAGTGTGAAGTTGAAGTCAGATTTACTGACCAGCTCTGGTGCGGTGAAGTCTGCGGAGACCGCATCGTACGAGGACAGTGCGATGGCGGCTGGTGCAGTCCATTTGTAGGTGAGTTTATCGTTGTCTTTATCGGCAGAACCTGCCGCGCTCAGACGCACTTTGGCACCGCTGAACACCTGCAGGGCAATATCACCGGTAGGCGCAGTATTGGTTTCTGAAGGGACTTCATCTTCCGGAACCTGACCGTCGATATTGACACCTTCAAAGTAGAAAGGCGCCATATCGATAACCTGATTCTGGATAGTACAACCCAGACCTTCGCGTGCCGCATTGACCAGCAGACCGTTGTCCTGATCGATAGTCCAGGTGAACAGTGCGCCCAGTCCTTTTTCAACCACATAACGGCCTTTTTCACGCACGGTACGTGGGGTATCAATGGACATGAAAATGCCGGTGTCTTTGTTATAAAGATAATCAGCATCAGCGACCTGATCGGTATACACCTGGAAGCCATTGCGTCCTGACTGATTTTCCAGATCCAGGTAGTTATTCACCATGTCGTACCATTCGGTGGTACCGCTTTCGAATGTACCGACGGTGGTTTTACCTTCAACAGGAGTATAGGTACCTTCTAAAGGAGAATAGCTTTCCAGTACCGCATTTTGCGCGTTACGGGAATAGGCCGCATAGCCGACATTCATGCGGTCAGCCGGGAACCCTTTCGACAGCAGATAGTTAATGATGGTGTCAATGCCCCAGCCGCCTTCAACCAATGCATGTAAATTGGTGTGATGCGACAATTTTTCTGCCCACGGCGTACCGAAAAAGTCATAGGTCATCAGGTTAACGCCGTACAGACCGGCTTCAAGCAGGGCCGGAACGTTGGATTTTTCCAAAATAGTGACCACGGCGGAGCTGGCAATACTGATTTTTACATCAGAACGTTTGATGGCGGCCATCTGTTTGGTGATTTCAGCAATCAGCAGCGCATAGTTCGCGCCATCATTATCATCATACGGGTTGTTATTCCCGGTGTTGCCCGGGTATTCCCAGTCGATATCCACTTCGCTGAACATCGGGAAACGGGTGAACAGACTGGCAATACTTTTCGCGAAGATGGTACGACCTTCTGCGGTTTTTGCCATATTGTGGAAGCCGTTACTTAACGTCCAGCCACCAATACTCATCGAAAGCACCAGATCATGACCCACTGCTTTGGCGCGTTTTTGCAGGTCACGTAAGCCACCGACCAGACCTTTTACATTGGCTTGCGTCGCGGTGGCCGGAGAAAGTTCCACCCAGCCTGGATTGTCCAGGTTGTTATTGACGGAGGAGCCAAAGTCACCCCACGGATCCAGGAACGTCGCCTGATGGGTGGTTTTACCCAGTTGTTGTGCGGCATTGGCCACGGTATTGGCTTTTTCACCCTGGTCGCCAACAATCCCAACGAAACCAAAGATGATTTTGTCGTAAGCAGTCGGTGGAATGTTTGCGAGGTCAAAACCACGGCCGCGGGCTTCTTTGCCTGCCTGCGAATTCTGCAGACGGCCATCATATTGTGACCAGTCGGTGTAATAGCCAAATACTTTTGGCTTATTCGCCGTATTGTATTTGTTATAAACCGGTTTCGTCACACGTGCCGACGTATAGCTGTAATTTTCAGTTTCTGTGGCTGGATTAAAACCGTCCAGAGTATAAGAGGACTGGGTTAACTCGTCGGTCTTAATGATTTTGCTGGTAGACATAGTATTTTCCTAAATTTTGAATGAGTACATAAACAGCCGGTTGCTGCTGGTGGATATATTCGATCCGGAAATAAAAACCGACAAATCATATTGAGATATAAATAAAATTGACTAATATAAAATTTATGGTTGTTTTTTGAACGGCGAAATTTAGCGGGTTTTATCGTCATCAATAATCACGTTGATGATAAAAAGACATATCACAAATTAATCATAAAAAGCATTGATTTTCAGCTTGTTGAATGCTTTCTGCATGTTGAGTGAGAATTAAGTGGTTTTTGAGTTTTACTTAATATTCCCCCGTTTTTTTTGATTCAGTCACATCTTAACTAAAATACTTAATATTAATCCTATTGCCTGTGGTGAAAATAATAAAAACAGATACGCTTAATCATCAGCAAAGATTAAGGGGTAGGTACAAATGGCTGAAATAATGGAGGAGAGAGGATGATGGCTGTATATCTTATAAATGGCGAATATGTCTTTAATGAAAAAACCAAGGAGTTTAAAAAACTTCACAGTGATGTGAATATTAAACTGACTTCAATGAGATCACGTTGCCTGAGTTATATTATTGAACATGCAAAAGATGAAGTGATCGAAAAAGAGGCCATCTCTGTCGCGTTATGGGGAAGCCGCAGTAAATTCACCAGCGATGCCAGTTTGACCCAGACCCTTTATTTAATCCGCCGCGATCTTAAATTTGCCGGGCTGGATGAATTCTTCATTACTGTGCCGAAATCAGGCATTCGTGTCAGTACCTCGGCCACTGTGGAAGTCATGGAAGAGAAGGTATCACCGGTTAAGAACCTCAGACCGTGGATACTGATGTTTGGTTTTTTGGTGTCGGTACTGTTAATCGGTACCGCGTTGTTTCTGACGTTTCAACTTTAACTGTTGTCCGGAGGAAGACCTTATGTTTACTAACCCTGTGATTAATTCCGTACTGAAAAACGAAGGTGGCTATGTAGACCACCCGAATGATACCGGTGGCCCGACGCATTGGGGTATCACCGAAAAAACGGCCCGCAGTTATGGCTATACCGGAAAAATGACCGATTTCACGAAAGAAGATGCTTATCTGATCCTTGAAAAGAATTACTGGTATCAGCCGGGATTCGACAAAGTGTATGCCATTGCGCCAGGTCTGGCGCTGGAACTGTGCGACACCGGCACCAACATGGGACCGGCAGTGGGTATCCGATGGTTGCAGCGCTGGCTGAATGTATTTAATCACGGTGAAGCATATTATGGTGATATCGTCGTGGACGGCAAAATCGGCCCCGGTACGCTAAAGGCGTTAACACAGTTCATTGAGAAGCGTGGCACCGAGGGAGCGGGCGTGTTAATCACTTCTATTAATTGCAGTCAGGGGCAACGTTACCTGGAGTTGGCAGAAGGGCGTAGTGCGAATGAGTCGTTTGTTTACGGCTGGATGAAGGGGCGGATAACGCTTTAAATATKCTCGGGATATGTGATTAATACGTACGCAACTCAAAACGCTTCACAATATTAAAGGTGGATTTTTATGAAAACTGAATGCATAAAGAGCTGTATTATTTATTTCGAAGCAAACGCC